>MVDB01000117.1 GCA_002050025.1 Desulfobacteraceae bacterium 4484_190.2 | reverse complement strand
CCGGTGCCAATAAAGAGGTGGGTCTAAATCATGAGTCAGGGTACCTGAACAAGATCCTCAATCAAATCACAGACAGCCAATCCCGCCTTGAAAAAGAGATTAACGACATTAACGCAAAGATTGAGAACATTGTTCGGGCTTCTGAAAGAAAGAGCCTTGCCAGGGAGGCTACTGCCGAAAGACTACAGGAAATTGAGGCCTCCATCAGACAACAGGATATAAACTCCGAAAAACTTGAGGAGATGAAAAAACGTATTGAAGTTGAGTTTAAGTCAGCCGAATCAGAACTCAACCTATGCGAGTCTCGATTCTCCAGCCTGAAGGCCCTGACAGAAAATTTCGAAGGATACAAAATTGGCGTCAGGACTATAATGAAGGCCAACGACCTTGTTCCCCGCCAGGAAGGACACATCATAGGCCTTGTCGCAGATATCATTCAGGTGGATTCCAGGTATGAACAGGCTGTTGAGGCTGTTTTGGCAGACAGACTACAGTATATTATCGTAGAATCTCAAGAAGATGGCAAACAGGCCGTTAAATATCTGAAGGATAAGGCAAGGGGCAGGGGTAGTTTTGTCCCCATGAATGACTTGAACACAAATGGAGGGAACAAAAAAAAGCACCCACAATTTCCGCCTTTGCTGGACTTTGTTTCAATGTCTGAAAGATATAAGCCATTAATAAATACCCTGTTGGAAAACACCGTGGTGGTGAAAGACCTGGAAACCGCTCTTGAAGCGTGGAGAGAAAATAAAACGGGCCTGTGTTTCGTAACCATTGATGGCGACATTGTTGACCCGAGGGGCGTGGTCAGCGGTGGAAAGCTTGCCAAAAGCTCCCTGGGACTTCTTACCAGGAAGCGCGAAATGGCAGTACTGAAGGAAAAATCTGCCCTTTATCTGAAAAAAACAGATGACTTGAAATTGAAGCTCGAAGATATCAATGTAGAAATCCAGGAGAAAAAAGAGTCTCACGAAACCTTGATAGAGGATAGGTGGTCCTGCCAGGAAGAAATTAACGAGTTTGACAAAATGCTGTTTCGCCTTGGTCAGGAACTTGACCAACTGGAGAAACTGTCCCAAAGAATATCGAGTGACCTAGATAGAAAGCGCATAGAACAAAGCAATCATAAGAAGGAGCTCTCAAGGGTTGAGGCGGCACTTAATCAGCGTAAAATGAAGCGCCAGGAGGAGGAGGAATATTTCCAAAAAAAAGAGGTTGAGCTTAAAGAATCCCAGGAAGAATTTGATCAATTCCGGGATGAATTGGCAAAGATCAAGGCGGATTACCGCATTTCCAAGGAAGAACAACGTAGTCTGACCCGTGAGATGGAAATGAAAGCAGATTACGCTGATGACTCCTTGAAACGACTGCGGAAGATTGAAGAAGATATCTCCATGGGTCACAGGAGACGTGATGAGTGCCAGGAGAGAAGAGAGATGCTCAACGGTGAACTCGGAGAACTTTATGAAAAGCTGAAACAAGCAGAAGATGCCTTAACCCGAGCGGATCATGAGCGAGAGGTATTCCACGACGGGATCAAAGAAGAAGAAAGCAAGGCCGAGCAATTGCGAGGAGAAATGGAGGCCCTTAAAGATGGAATTAACAGGTCGAAAATGGAGCACTCAGAAATCCGCTTCAAGATGAACAACCTGGAAGAAATGGCCAAAGAGAAATTCAATCTGAATTTACCTAATGTCTGTGAGCAATATATGGATAAAGATTTCTCCGCAACAGAGGTAGAGGAAAGGCTTGAGAGTCAAAAGCAGCTAAGGCAAAGACTGGGAGAGGTGAATCTGACGGCTATTAAAGAGCATGAGGCACTAAAAGAACGCTATGATTTCATTAGAAACCAGAGAGAAGACCTCATCAATTCCATTGAGTCCCTGAGAATCGCAATTAAAAAAATCAACAGGACCTCTCTTGAAAAATTTCTAAAGGCCTTCCAGGATGTAGATAAGAAATTAAAGAAAATATTCCCCATTCTCTTTAATGGTGGTACTGCCAACCTCAGGTTGACCGACGAGACACGACCATTGGAGAGCGGTGTTCTGGTGGAAGTCCAGCCACCGGGTAAGAGACTAAGCCACATGGGACTACTCTCCGGTGGGGAGAAGGCCCTTGTTGGCATGGCCTTTATTTTTGCCATATATATGATCAAACCCAGCCCATTCTGCCTCCTCGATGAGGTGGACGCCCCTCTTGATGAGGCAAATATTGATCGTTTTAACAGGCTATTAGAGGAGATAAAAAAAGCCTCTCAGATCATTATGGTGACACATAGTCGAAGAACCATGGAGATAGTCGACCGGCTCTATGGGATAACCATGGAAAATGCCGGGATCTCAAAGACCGTGTCTGTAGACATTCATGACATTAAAAGACAAGCGACTGAAAGCCCACCGAATCATCATATAATCGGACACTAGTGGATTGACTATTGAATAATTACATCAAAAATAGTAAATTACAAAAGGTTTATGCTTAACATTTACGGAAAAGAAGACAGAGAAAAAGGCAACACCTCCCCTTCAGAGCATCGTGGTCTGTTCCAAAGGCTTCGCCAGAGCCTGTCAAAGACACGGCAATCTCTGACAGGGAGATTGGACCGTCTGTTTCTGGGAAAAAAAGAAATAACTGCGGATTTATTGGAGGAATTGGAGGAAATTCTTTTCACCTCTGATATTGGTGTTGCAACGACCGGTGAATTGATAGATTTGCTTAAGGAAAAGCTGGACAGGAAGGAATTAAAGGAGCCGGAGATAATAAAGACTGTCTTAAGGGATCATATCCTTTCCTTTCTAAAAGTCCCGTCTGTAGAGCATGCTTTGCCAGCCCATGGGGAACCTCTGGTGATCATGGTAATAGGTGTCAATGGAGTGGGTAAAACTACCACCATTGGCAAGGCTGCACACAGTTTTGTATTGCAGGGGAAAGAGGTTATGCTGGTAGCAGCCGATACCTTCAGGGCAGCGGCCGTGGAACAACTGACCATCTGGGGTGAAAGAGCGGGTGCAGATGTTGTAAAGCAGGGGACCGGAGCTGATCCTTCCGCCGTGGTTTATGACGCCCTGACTGCCGCGCTTTCAAGACAGACTGATGTAGTTCTCATTGATACAGCAGGGCGTTTGCACACTAGAGTAAACCTTATGGAGGAACTCCAGAAAATTCGTCGGGTCACAGGCCAGAAGCTACCCGGAGCGCCACATGAGGTATGGCTGATCCTGGATGCAACCACAGGACAAAACGCAATTTCTCAAGCTGAAACATTCAATAATGCCATTGGCGTCACGTCTATCATCTTGACCAAGCTGGATGGCACTGCAAAAGGGGGAATCGTAGTGGGCATTTCAAAGCAGCTTGGGATACCCATAAAGTATATTGGAATCGGGGAGCAGGTTGATGATCTCCGACCCTTTAATACGACTGATTTTATTGGAGCAATATTTGATTAAAGGTAAACAATGCAGCAAAACGTTATTGAACGGAAAATCATGTGGGGTGACCTGGATTCTCTGGGCATTGTTTTTTATCCCAGGTACTACGAATGGTTCGATGCCTGCGGCCACCTCTTCTTTGAAACGATCAATCTGAATATCGGGGAGCTTTGGAGCAAGAGAAAAATTTTATTCGGTTTGGCAGAGACATCCTGCCGTTACTTTAAGCCGGCAAGATATCACCAATCAATCAGAATTGTTACAAAAATTGACGCCCTTGAAGAAAAAACCCTTATTTTAAAGCACACCATACATGCTTCAACAGACGACACTCTGATGGTGGAGGGATACGAGAACAGGATCTGCCTTGATGTCTCCAACCCCAAAAAATTTAAGGCCATCGCTATCCCCGAAGACATCTATACTATTATAGAGAACGCCAAGGGAGGAGCTTAGAGCGCTCTTGTCCATTCGGGCCTGAGTTCTATTTCACCGTTGAGGGCGCCGTCTATCTGATCAAGGGCCTGTTGTTTACCTTTTGGCAGTCTGGCTTTTACCGGAAGATAGTTTGAGGCATGGTTTGAAAAAAACAGGCCCCTGCTCAAGTTAGTGTGCGCTATCATTTCCCTCAATTCCAACAAGAATCCCCTTTCGTCCGGCAACTCAAACTTGCCACTCTCGAAATCGTCATAAAGAGGGGTCCCTGGTATCAACATCACCGTAAGAGCCCCCACATAATTAGGATCCATGGCACTCAGGAGCTCGCCGGTTGCCCTGGCGTGTTCAAGTGATCTCTGCCTTCCGGCAATCCCGAGCAAAACCGTCACTGAAAGCTTGATGCCAGCATCCCTTACCTTCCTACCCATGTTGATGAGGTTTTCAGCGCTGGTTCCTTTGCGGATTTCCTTGAGTAGCTCTGCATCCCCGGTTTCAACGCCAAGGTAGAGAATGCCAAGGCCATTTTTCTTCAACTGGATCAATTCCTCCGGGGATTTCATCTTGATGCTCTTGGCGTTCGCATAGGACCCAACCCTTCTAACCCATGGAAGATGCTCACGGATGCGGTCAAGAATCCACATTAATCTTTTCTGTGGTATGATAAGGGCATCTCCGTCCATAAGAAACACCCTGTCCTGGCGTTTCATGTACTTGGAAGCGAACAGGATATCACTTAGAATCATGCGGTCTTCCTTGATTCTGAATCTCTTGCCCGTGTAAGTGCCGCAAAATGTACACTTATTGTGGGAACAACCCACAGTCACCTGAAGCAGGATACTATATGCTTCACTGGGCGGCCTTATACAGTTCCCCTCGTAATGCATTCCTTCACTTTCAACAGCGCATTCCATGGCTCATTCTAATCCTCCGGAAAATCTTGTGTGAAACGACCACCCCTAAAAGGGTCCAAATATGTAAATAAAATGAATGTAAATGACAAAGGTCAAAACTCAAATTTCAAATGAATGTCAAATGACAAATGCTAAAAAATATAAGGCCACCTATTAATGCAAACGCAGTCTACACCGGTTAAGATGCACAATGGGAAAAACATAAATAACTGATCGTTTTGGAAAACATTTTGGCATTGGGGTTTTGGATTTGATTTGACATTTGGATTTTGTCATTTGAACCCCGGCCCAGACCTGGTTTTAAAAGACCAGTGTCAAAGAAGGCCAATTATGAGTTTTTCTTAAGGCTTACACCTACTCCAAGTGCGTCGCACCAGGGCAGGCTTTATTCCATATGCCATCACAAATCACTATCTAACACGCGTAGCAGAGTTGGGACCACCCCGCTACTGCGGGATGGATTAATCGCTAATTTAAGTCGGGGATACCAAAAGTCAATTACCGCGGATCTACTCCTTGCTCTTACTCGCCTGTTTTTTGCTTTTTTTCTGCTGTCGTTTACTCTTCTCAGTAGTCTTCCCAACCTCTTTTTTCTTTTTCCCTTTTTCTTGCTTAGGAGCGGCCGCCTTTTCAGCTTTGATTCTGGCCATTTCCTCCACCTTCTTTGCCTTGAGGGCAATTGTCTTCAGCCTGCTTTCTGTTTCCCTCATTTTTGCCCGGAATTTTCGGACAATGGTGTCTTTAGCGATTTTGCCGGGCTCAAAACCCCTTTCAGTCAAAAACGACAAACGCTGATTTAGCTTGCTTCCCCAATACTCCTTTTGATTTTCTTTTGCTTCAAAGCTCTTAGATGCCATATTTTCCCCTTTCCATTACGCCATTTTTGTTTATGATAGGCTCTCTTATCAAGAAATGCAGGAATTATAAACATAAAAAATGAAATTGCCCTATCTTTCTCTCAATCCTTTCATTCCTTAGATGAAAGAAAAGCCCCCCGTTGAATGGCCTAAGAAATTCGGGCGCTCGGCCGAACTTGAGGTTGAGATAGGTTATGGTCTTGGAGATTTCCCTGTCCATGGCCAAAAAGAAGGCACCTTAAATTTCGCCTGTTTTCACACGCCTTTCAAAGCTCATAAACAGCCGGGTTGAGGATGACGGTAAAGCATTGATTGTAACAGATTCAAGGTCTTACTTTGAATGGATATTATCTCAGCTTTCCGGCACTGGATTTGAAGCCCACTCAGGAATGATGAACTCGTAAAAAGTCGAAAAACGCCATTTTTTGTTATTCCGGCGAAAGCCGGAATCCAGTTTTTTCAATTAGTTGCAGAGTTTCTGGACTCCGGTTTTCACCGGAGTGACGACTTTTTGCGAAACCATCAAAAATGGTATCTCCCAGGTTTTCAACAAAATATGGACGGAAATGGCATGCCTCGGGACAGGAAAAATTCTATGAACTGAGGCTGACCAAACGCCAGCACATTAAAA
>MVDB01000116.1 GCA_002050025.1 Desulfobacteraceae bacterium 4484_190.2 | reverse complement strand
ATAGGTTCAGATGAAATAAGGGAGGCCATTTCAGGTCAGGTGGAGACAATAGTTGAAACCGTGCACTCTGCCCTTGAGCAAACCCCTCCGGAGCTGGCATCTGATATCGTGGAAAAGGGAATTGTTTTGACTGGAGGCGGTTCATTGCTAAAAAACCTCGATGTCCATCTCGGGAAGGAGACCAGCCTTTCCGTAACTATCACTGAAGACCCTCTGTCCGATGTAGTCATTGGTTCAGGAAAGACCTTGGATAACCTGTCAATTTTGAAGAAAATTGCGATCCAGTAAAAGTATCCCGTATCTGCTCAATAACTCGGAGATAAAACCCTTACGGCCCGCCCTCCCCGTCCCGAGACCGGGCCGGGATCGGGAGGTGCGAGTTGCACGGCACAGGGCATTTACGTTGCAAAACTTTGGAGGTCCAGATCATAAAACTACCCTCGGAAAGTCAGGTCTGGGCCAGGGGTTCACAGTTCAGTGCCGCCTCTGACCGCCGAAGCGGTCAGTTTGATCGAAAAAAAGACTCCAGATTTGCGGAGTCACATACGAGGGTTCAGCGTTGTTTCAGTTTTCATCAGTTAACCTTGAACCATGGAAAATTGAACCCTTGAACGGTTACATATTTTTAAGCATTTATTATTTGACGTTCATTTGAAATTTGGGCTTTGACCTTTGTCATTCGAATGCATTTTATTGACATATTTAGATCCTTATTAGGGTCACCGTTCAAGTCCCCCTTTTAGTGATGGTAGTTGACTCTTATGATGAAGATTTCTCTTGATTTTCAAATATGATTTGTTTTAGAATAGTCCTGTTATATTAAGTTAAATATAAATTAAGTTCTTTTATTAAAATTTATATATCACTATGTGCTTCTCTTTAATCCGTTAACCTCCATCCGGAAGGTTCACCATGGAGAAACCCCTCAAATTGTGCCAGCCTATCTCCTGACAGAGTATTGTGTGTCAGGAGGTCTTTAATATGCAATAATTCCCATTATTCCAACATTCCAATTGGAGCGAAGTCCCTAACTTATGACACAAGGAGGCAGGGAAATGCTAGCTCGGAATCTCTATCGTATTGACAGGCGTTCGCTAAAAGATAGACGCAGGCCGTACCATTTTTCCCGTCTAATCTACCGGGGGGTCGAGAGGCGGCGTGACCAAAAGCGCCGGTCCCAGGGCGAACGCAGGGCTGGATGGGTGCGGGTGAGTAAGTGGTCCAGTGTGTACTTGCAGGGTTTAAAGATCGGAAAATATTTAAAGTAGATAGTAACCAAATAAGGAGGGCGGGACATGACAGGCGAGAATCGCTCTGATGTTGATCGTCGCTTTGGCACAGACAGACGTAGGGAATTGTACAGCAGAGAGGATAACTTTCGTTACTTTGTGAACGGAGCGGCCGAGAGGAGAAATTGGGCAGAACGAAGATCAACGCAAGAGCGGAGAGAGGACTGGTTTAGGGTTAACGAGTGGTGTAGTTGCTGGTGGGAGACTTAATTGGTGCTCGACCGATTAATGCTACCACTAATGGGAGATAAAACCGATGAAAGTGATTTTAAATCATTGAAAATGGCGAAGGAACTTTGAAAGTTTTGATACGCCAAAAACTGAAGATTAGTTTTGGCAGTCTACGCTGCATAATTCTTTCAAGCCTATAAAATGCAGTGATAAGTAAATATAGGCAACTGAGGGGTTTAAGACGTTCGTAGACATCATCAATACCACATCCTGTTATTGCCCATGTGAGGTAAGTTTTTACTTTGGCACGGCACGCCTGGGACGTATATTTCATCTTTCGGGTATCACCGAAGAGGACGCAGACGAGGCCATGACCTGCAAGTCGGCTAAATGAACAGAGCCTTGATTGACAAAAACATGTGGTGTTTCTCAGCTATTCCACGCTGCCCCTTTAAGCAAGCTAAGAAAGGCAGGGCTTGTTATTCATTTGTGGACGTATTTTTTTTATCGTGAATTTTTTCGAAAACCCTGTTTGAAATTTCAGCCACTTTTTCCTGGGACATAAATGGCACTTCCTTTATCATGCGATTGACCTCTTCTTCACTCCTATTGATGCTTTTCGCAATCATACCAGGTGTAATTTCCTTTTCCGGGATACCCGTGCCGCATACGACAACAGAGCCCATGAACTCTTCATCTGAAAATACGGGGATCATGCATTTGGTCATGTCAGCTTCACAAGAGACAATTACCGGTTTGCGTGTTTTCTTGGCCTCTTTTGACATGAATTTTTGTGTCCTGGCACATATGTCGATCAGCGATTCCTTGTTCGCTCGAATCGCTTTACAAAGTTCGTGTCGCTCCCCGCTTTCCTGAAGAACGAAACTCTGCGGATCAACAAGGGCTGTCGGCATATTCAGTGCTTCGCTGAGATCGTCCAGAATTTGCTGCCATTCCTCTTCGCTATTGATGTAGTAAAGATTCATTGTCCCCTCCTTTTGGCAGATCAATAGGTTAGGAAGGGAATATAGGCGAATAGAAACGGAATGTCAATTATGATGCCATTAAATTGGGATCTGATCATCCTCGAAAACCTTGCTGTTTCACCGAGGCTGTGTTTTCGGGTTGATACCATAAGGAATAGGAGGTCCCAAATACGGATATCTTTTTTTCTCAAAAGGAAAACATTTTCAAGAAATGGGCAGGGTCCTGTGCAAGAATGCGCTTACCTGGTCCCAAAATTGGGGATGGGTGTCGCAGTCACTGTGCCCCTTGCCGGGGACAATCCATAAATGCATTTTCTCTTTTTTGCCGGCAGCTTTGAGTGCCTGGCCCTGTTCGAGGGGAACGGTCTTGTCGTCGTCGCCATGGATGAGGAAAATCTCGGCCTCAGCATTTGAGATATTGTTGACCGGGGCAATTTTATCGAAATTCAACCTGAAGCGGAAGCGCATGTAAGTGAGGAGGATCCTTGCAACGAAAGCTGGCACCCGTCTCTTCTGGAATTCGAAGTTCATCACCTCGACCGGATGGGAAATCGCTCCGACTGTGATGACACTTTTGATCCGCTGATCCCCGCAGGCGGCATTGATGGCCGCACCCCCGCCGACAGAAAGGCCGATCACGCCGATGCTGTGAGAGGAGGTCAGACCGATTTTGGCCACAAAATCTACCGCTGCCAGGGTATCTTCCGAAAAAGTTATAACAGAAGGGTGTTTAACGGGTGAGCTGCTGCCGTGGTTGCGGGCATCAAATGCGAGCAGGTTGTAACCCATCGGATGCAGTTTTTGGATATAGAGCATCATCCGGTTCAGGTTGCGCCCCCAGCCGTGGACCAGGACCAGCGTCGGTGCGCCAGGCGAGGCCGGAATCCACCAACCATACAGATACGCGTTCCCTGATGCGGGAATGCGCACCTCGTCAAAGGGGATCTGATATTTTTCAGGTGTGCTGTGGTGTTTTTTCTTCTCATACCGGTACATGCGCTCGATAAGTTGATCGAGGGAGTACACCAGAATAATGACTACAATAGAAATCCAGAGAAATATCATCATTTCCGTGCTTCCCATCCAACTGTCAGAACGGGAGAAATGACTGGCATCAATTAATGTTTCTATTTGGACAATTTTCATATTAAACAGGATCTGGCTCCATGGCTTTTAAATTGGGGTGAAGGGACTGAACGCGTTCAATAATCTCGGATGGCTCCACCTTCAATGCTTCAGCTAATTTGAAGATAGTCTGAAGCGAAGGGCTTTTCTTTCCGCGTTCAAGCATACTGATATAGGTACGATGATATCCGCTTTCGAAGCCAAGCTGTTCTTGAGATAAACCGCTGTTTTGGCGAAGCTGGCGCAATACCAGACCAAAGGAACTTCCCAGCGGCCTGTTGTCGGAGGTCTTTATGGTTTTCTTTTTCATTAAGATCGCAGTCTGCCCAAATGAAGACTATAAATCTACAGACTATAGTCTGAATATATTAGTTCGGAAGCAAAAAGCGGGAGGGATTAGGGCGAAAAGCCGGTGGAGAGGTCCACGAGGTAAGGAAAATGGTCTGAAGGGTATCGTTAAAATCATGATGGGTGGTACTGTAAGAATTCTCATTTCTACCAAGTATCTGCCATGTGTCCCTAAAATGGAAGGGGCATATTGCTCGATGAGACGGACCACAAGCCCTCACCTTTAGACCCAGGAGTTAGGCCGTCTTGGTCGTTTTCAAAACGAAGATTAAATGTCATAACACGCATTTAAAAACCATCTCAAAAAATTAACATTCATAAAGGTTTTGCTCCATATAATACCATTCATCATTTTATGATGCCATTTAAATATTTTTTCTTGTTATTTCAGAATAGATGTGGATTAATGATTCAACTTTTTTTGCCATATAAATCTCCAATTTATCCTTCTGTTCTTTAACCTCCAGCCGATAGGCCCTGACATGGACACACACCTCAAATAAGGTTTGTATAGCTCCTGAAATAATGTTGGTGTTCTGACTGGATCACAGAAGTTCTCAAGAAAGAACCCTTAGCCCTCGTTTAGGATGGGTGTAGGAATCATGGATACTTCTGCACTGAAGAAATCGGCATTAATAATTGCGACCCTGAATTCCTTCATCACCCCTTTTATGGGCTCCTCTATTAACATTGCCCTTCCGGCCATTGAAAAAGAGTTCCATGTAGATGCGGTTTTGTTGAGCTGGATAGCGACGGCTTATCTCCTGGCAGTTGTGGTATTTCTCGTTCCATTTGGTAGGCTTGCGGATATTTACGGCAGAAAAAAGATTTTTACATCAGGGGTCATCCTATTTACCCTCTCATCCATCTTTTGCGCAGCCTCCTTTTCCACTAACATGCTCCTTTTTTTCAGAATTCTACAGGGCATCGGAAACGCCATGGTGTTTGCCACCGGCATGGCGATCCTTGTTTCGGTCTACCCTCCCCGGGAGAGGGGCAAGGTGCTGGGTATTAATGTGGCTGCCGTCTATATCGGGCTCTCTGCCGGCCCTTTCCTGGGAGGAATCATGACCCAGTATTTTACTTGGAGAAGTGTCTTCCTAATCACCGTCCCGGTCTGTATATTCATCCTTCTTCTGATCTTCTGGAGATTAAAGGGGGAATGGGCCGACGCCCAGGGAGAGAAGTTTGATCTTATCGGTTCCTTTATCTATGCAGTGTCCATTATAGGAATCATCTTTGGCATTTCCTTGCTTCCGGCGATTAAGAGCCTGTGGGTGATCCTTGCGGGTGTCATAGGTTTTTTTGCCTTTGTAAAATGGGAATTGAAGGTGCAGTATCCTGTTTTCGAAGTGAAACTCTTCAAGACAAACCGTGTATTTGCTTTCTCTAACCTGGCCGCCTTGATCAATTATAGTGCCACCTTTGCCGTGACCTTCCTTCTGAGCCTTTACCTGCAGTATATAAAAGCGCTTAGTCCTCAGATTGCCGGGTTGGTCTTGGTTGTTCAGCCTTTTGTCATGGCCATTTTCTCTCCTTATGCCGGAAGACTTTCAGACCGTATTGAACCTCGAATTGTTGCCACCGTAGGGATGATATTGACAACCATTGGATTGTCCCTGCTTATCTTTTTGAAACCAAGAACGCCGCTGGGGTACATAATCGGCTGTTTTATCTTGCTCGGTTTCGGTTTTGCTCTCTTTTCCTCTCCGAATACCAATGCCATCATGAGCTCTGTTGAAAAACGTTTTTTTGGTATTGCCTCAGCATCGGTCGGCACCATGCGAAGCCTCGGGATGATGATCAGTATGGGAATTGCCACCGTCCTCTTCAGTATTTTTATCGGCAGGATTCAGATCACCCCAGAACATTATCCGCTTTTAATGAAGAGCATCATGGTCGCCTTTATAATCTTTACTTTACTCTGCTTCGGTGGTATTTTTTCGTCCATAGTGAGGGGTAAATTGAGGGAGGATAAAGGCGAAGCGAGGCGTTTTGGCAAGGGTTTCTACGAAGTAATAAAGAGCATATTATGATAAGTAGCTCGGAATTTAAGGTCATTCGGGTTAATCCTGATATAGCCTTTCGGAGTTTAGGCGTAAGCCTTTTATTTCCAGGACTTTTTGAAAACTTACTAACACATATGCCAAGATATTGATAATATTCATTATGCCAGATAGTGGAATCTATAATAGTAGTTCCATTCCCATAAATGCCAGAATAGACCATCAACCTGAGATAGTTGGGGTGCTAAGAGATGTGCCTCGGGTGAAATTGCAGGTTGTAACCGAGAAGGAGTTGAATGCGTATGATGAGCACAGATAAGCAATTAAAGAAATGGCTAATTGAAGTCCGTCGCGATTTCCATATGCATCCGGAAATCCTTTTTCAGGAAGCACGCACCACTGAAAAAATTATGGCGATATTGTCCGAACTGGGAGTCGAGCACCACGGATTTGAAGACATGAC
>MVDB01000232.1 GCA_002050025.1 Desulfobacteraceae bacterium 4484_190.2 | reverse complement strand
GTTAGGCCATACTGCAAATACCCGAGCACCCTGTATGTAAAAAAATGCCACTACCTCTTGAGAAATCACTTTTCGGTATTTGGTAAAAGTTTACATACTTTGGGCAGTGAAGGAGTCTCTTCTCAATAAGTTTCAACCTGTGCACTTAGGTGCAATTAATTGAAATTTATCATGGGGTCATGCGGGTCTATATTTTATCTGTGCTCAGGAGTGCCGGCTCAAAAGGGGGAAGACGTCTGAATGCCTATATTTAGAAATATTACAACAAAATGACAGAATTTCCGGATTTTCATCAGGTATTTTTTTTAAAGGGAAATGGTAACTCAAGTCCGGGTGGAATTTACCAGTAAGGATTTTATAAAAGGCTTACGCCTGCCTGCCATCGCCTGGCACTGGCGGGCAGGCCTAAATTCCGAAAAGCTGTACAGCCATTGTCATTCGCCCAAGGCAATAATCGGGTTATGAGCGCCCGAATTTAGTTACAGGAAATACAGCAAAATATAAGCCTGCTACGCATTTTCAAGGCAGTATTTTGAAAATTTATCGTCGATGGGAACGGGGTACTTTCCGTCAAAGCAGGCAAGACAGAGATTTTCCCTCGGTATTTCCGTCGCCTTTATAAGGTTATTGATATTTAGATAACCAAGGCTGTCAAGGCCAGTAAAATCGCGGATTTCTGCCACAGATTTCCGGGATGCTATAAGTTCACCCCTGGTGGAAAAATCTATTCCGTAATGGCAAGGAAAACGATGAGGTGGACAGCTTACAAGCATATGCACCTCACGGGCGCCTATTTTTCTCAAAGTCTCTATTCTTGTCTTGGCCGTGGTTCCTCGAATAATGGAATCCTCTATGATTAAAACGCTTTGATCTTTCAACAAGTCTTTTACCGGATTTAACTTAACCTTTACGCCAAAATCCCTCATGCTCTGGGAGGGCTGGATAAAGGTCCTGCCCACATAATGATTCCTGATCATCCCCATCTCAAAAGGAACGCCCGATGCCTGGGCATATCCGATGGCCGCATAATTGCCAGAATCGGGAAAAGGCATCATCAGATCCACTTCTAAGGGAAACTCCCTGGCCAAAAGCTCTCCCTGCTTTTTACGAAAAGCATATACGTTCTGTCCAAACACATTGCTGTCGGGCCTTGCAAAATATATCAACTCGAAGATGCATTGACTTATACGGGACTCTATGCCTGAGGGGATGCTCTTTAGTCCGTTTTGATTGATAATAAGGATTTCACCCGGTGCAATATCCCTGATGTATTCCGCCTCCACCAGGTCAAAGGCACATGTCTCCGATGCAAGGACGTACCCCGAGTCCAGTCTTCCAAGGCAGAGGGGTCGAAAGCCGTTGGGATCTCTTGCAGCAATGATGGTATCCTCAGTCATAATAACTATGGAATAGGCCCCCTTTACCTGTGCCATGGTCTCTATCATGGCCTGTTCGATCCCCTTCTTAAAGAATTTTGCTGTCAAATGAAGGACCACCTCTGTGTCCATACTGGTCTGGAAAATAGATCCAGTGCCTTCCAGTTCAGAGCGAATTTGGCGTGCATTCACAAGATTTCCGTTATGGGCGATTGAAAAAGATGTCCCGGAATAGTAAATGCTGAAAGGCTGGGCATTTGCAACGAGGGAGGAACCAGTAGTGGAATATCGCACATCATCAGAAGTGACAATACCGGCACTTTCTTGGCCTCTATGCTGCAAGGCATAAAGGCCAAAATATGCCAGCTTGGCAGCATCCTCATGACCATAGACTGCAAAAATTCCACATTCCTCTCTGGGACGAGAGGGGATAAAAAGTTTTTTTTTTCCACATTCCTCTCTGGGACGAGAGGGGATAAAAAGTTTTTTTTGACATTTTTTCATAACGTCTAAGTCTCGGATTTGTAAGTTCTCAGAAAGCCCTGGTTGTACAAGTAAAATCCTCCTCAATCCCCCTTTGCAAAAGGGGGAAGAAGGCCATCAACCCCTTAATTCCTAAATTCTTAAATTCCTGAATTTTTCAATCGTCAATAGTCAATCATCAATAGTCAATTCCCTATGGTACTCCTGAATCGTCTTCACTCCGAGCTCTCCTTCAATCAGGGCCTTGATTGCAAGGGACGTGGCCTTGGCCCCCGCGAGGGTTGTGGTATATGGGATATTAAATGTGAGAGTGGCCCTTCGAATTGAATAGGATTCAGAAATGGCCTTCTTGCTGCTCGTGGTGTTAATAACAAGATCTATTTCTCCATTCTTGATCATATCCACGATATGGGGTCTGCCTTCGCGTACTTTATTCACTCTCTGAATGGAAATCCCGTGTTGCGAAAGAAAAGCCGCGGTTCCACGAGTGGCTCTAATCTTAAATCCCAGGTCATAAAGGCTAAACACAATCTCAAGCAGGGCCATCTTGTCTTCGTCCTTGACGCTTACAAAGACGGTCCCTGACAAGGGCAGTTTTTGCCCTGCAGCTAATTGAGACTTGGCAAAGGCCAGGCCGAAAGAGCAATCAATGCCCATCACTTCCCCTGTAGATTTCATCTCAGGGCCCAGGATTGTATCCACCCCGGAAAATCGGTCAAAAGGAAAGACTGACTCCTTGCAGGAAACATGTGACGGCACAATTTCCCTGGTAAAGCCTAAGTTTTTAAGAGTTTTTCCCATGATAACTTTAGTCGCAAGCTTTGCCAACGGGATACCGGTGGCCTTGCTCACAAAAGGGATGGTTCTTGAGGCTCTGGGGTTCACTTCCAGGACATAGATTATGCCCCTCCTGACCGCATACTGGATGTTCATCAGGCCAACCACATTCAACTCTTTAGCGATGGCCTTTGTATATTCTTTTATTTTTTCCACAATTTTAACATTCAAAGAAATTGGCGGCAGGACACAGGCACTGTCCCCACTGTGAATTCCTGCCTCTTCAATATGTTCCATAAGTCCCCCGATCACGGTATCCCTGCCGTCAGAAATAGCATCCACATCGATCTCTGTGGCATTATCGAGAAACCTGTCGATCAATATTGGCTTACCGGGGGATACTTCCACCGCATCCTTCATGTAATATTCCAGGTCTTTTCGGTCATACACTATTTCCATGGCACGGCCGCCCAGGACAAAGGATGGCCTTACAACTACTGGGTAGCCGATTTTATCGGCCACGCTGACGGCTTCTTCTTCATTGCCTGCAATTCCGTTTTCCGGCTGCAGAATGCCCAATTTCTTAAGAAGGCCCTGGAAACGTTCCCTGTCCTCGGCTCGGTCTATACTGTCCGGGCTGGTTCCAAGAATAGTTACCCCTACCTCTGCGAGGGGAACAGAAATATTCAGGGGTGTCTGGCCACCAAACTGGACAATGATCCCTTCGGGTTTTTCCTGTTCGACAATATTGGGTTACTGTTGACCATGATACTCTCTATGCCCATCTCTTTCAGGGCAAATGATGCATGAACACAGCAGTAATCAAATTCAATGCCCTGGCCGATCCGGTTAGGACCTCCACCCAGAATCACTACTTTGCGTTTGTTTGAGGATCGGATCTCATTTTCCTGTTCATAGGTAGAATAATAGTATGGCGTAAAGGCCTCAAACTCGGCCGCACAGGTGTCCACAAGTTTGTAGACAGGCCTTACCCCCTTTGAACTTCGTATCTCCCTGATATTCTGTTCGTTTGTGTCAAAGATTTTCGCAAGTTGAACATCGGAAAAACCATATTCTTTGACCTTCTTCAGTAATTCAGGATCCCATTGTTGCGAGTCAATACCCGCCCGGGCCATTTTCCTCAACTGCTGTTCCAGGCTTTGTATCTGGTAGATATTATAAAGGAACCATGGATCAATACGGCTTAACTCATAAATCCTTTCCAGGGCCATCCCCTGTCGTGCTGCCTCATAAATATAAAAAAGGCGATTTGAGTTGGGATTGATAAGGGCTTTTTCAATTTCATCAGGCTCTCTACGGAGACCTTGCCCATCAGGTGAGTCAGCTTCCAGACCAAACCGTCCGATCTCCAGGGATCTGATGGCCTTCTGGAGGGCTTCCTTGAAGGTCCTGCCAATAGCCATGGTTTCGCCCACAGACTTCATGGCCGTTGTCAGGCTATCATCGGCATCCGGGAATTTCTCAAAGGTCCACCGGGGGACTTTGACCACACAGTAATCAATGGTTGGCTCAAAAGAGGCAAGGGTCTCGCGGGTAATGTCGTTGGAAATCTCATCCAGCGTATAACCAATGGCGAGTTTGGCGGCTATCTTGGCAATGGGAAAGCCCGTGGCCTTGGAGGCCAGCGCCGAGCTTCTCGATACCCTCGGATTCATCTCAATGACCACCATTTCCCCGTTTTCGGGGTTAATTGCAAACTGGATATTGGATCCGCCAGTTTCCACGCCGATTTCGCGAATGATAGCAATGGCTGCGTCGCGCATGGACTGATATTCCCTGTCCGTCAGGGTCTGTGCAGGGGCTACAGTGATACTGTTTTCTTGCGATCCCGCTCTCGGCGACCCGCAGGCCGATGTTGTTCATGGCATCTTTGAATTGTTCCCGATCCTCGGCCTTTAAAATAACCGGGATGGAAGCACCTATCATTTCCACACCCAACTTTTCAAAAAGCCCTGTCTCAGCAATTTTTACTGCCGTATTAAGTCCTGTCTGGCCACCGAGCGTTGGAAGTATCGCATCGGGCCTTTCACGTTCAACAACCTTTGCAACCATCTCGGGTGTAATAGGTTCAATGTATGTGCGGTGGGCTGTTTCAGGGTCTGTCATAATTGTGGCAGGATTACTGTTTACAAGCACAACTTCATAGCCTTCTTCCATCAAGGCCTTGCAGGCCTGGGTCCCGGAATAGTCAAACTCACATGCCTGGCCAATGACAATGGGGCCGGAGCCAATGATAAGGATTTTTTTTATGTCAGTTCGTTTGGGCATAATATGGGTTGACTATTGTTTATTGACTATTGCTTTTTCGATCTGGCTTAAGACTGGTGCAGGCATAATTCTTCCTCATTTTAATAATCGTAAACTTCCTAAAGAGAATCCTATACTATCAAGTTGCAACTTCTGCTTCAGTTTTGCTCTAATAAAATGGGTTCTGACATAGATCTGTAATCTTGTACAGAATGTACAATACGCGCTTGGAGTAGAATTTTTTGCAGATTTAGAATCGCCTGCTGGGCCATTTTAAGCTGTTGATTATTTCGGATCATGACAATTTCACCTCCACAATTCCTCTGCGTTTGAAATCTTTTGTTGTTTGATACGTATCAAGCCAAAGGTTAAGAACCTCCTCTCCAATAGTTGACTTCGCCCAATACACATCCGAACTAAATCTCACCCTCGCTCTAATATGCTCAAATAGAAACCTGCAAGTATCTGGTGTGTCTTCAATCTGAAAATCGTCGCTCATAATAAGGAGTAAATCAATATCATTAGGTGATTCCTTTGCGCTAACAAAACTTCCCCAAACAAAAATACGCTCCAATTTTCCTGTCAATTTTGCCAGAACAAAAAGCTCATGCAACCTTTCCCCCAACCACTTCCTCCGTGCGGAACCTATAGAAAACCGCCGGACAAACTCAACTTCTTCAGTTAGGTGAATACCCTCAGGAAGATTTCCATCATTGTTGAATTTAGGAATACTCATTTTGCGATTACGCCCGGAGGTATGTCTCCTCATTTAGCAGCCAATAATAAAACAGGTAATCAGAGTTCTTTCCTGCCATGGTATTTCTCCATCATATCAATAAACCGGTCGAAAAGATATGTGGCATCATGGGGTCCCGGTGAGGCCTCGGGATGGTATTGGACTGAGAAAAGAGGGAGCTTTTTATGAATGATGCCTTCCAAAGTCCCGTCATTGAGATTAATATGGCTCAGTTCAACATCAGAACCTTTCAGAGATTCCATGTCTACACAGAATCCATGGTTCTGGGAAGTAATCTCAACCTTTCCCGTTAGCAAGTCCTTGACAGGTTGATTGGCTCCGCGATGCCCGAATTTGAGTTTAAATGTCTTTCCTCCAAGGGCCAATCCCACCAACTGGTGACCGAGGCATATCCCGAAAATTGGCCGCTTGTCTATTTGGCTCCTGATAGTATCCACAGCATATACAACTGCTGCAGGGTCTCCCGGCCCGTTGCTCAGAAAAAGCCCATGGGGATCGAGTTTGTCTATGGTTTCTGATTTTACATCTCCGGGCAGCAGGAGAATCGTACACCCTCTCGTTGCCAGTGACCGTACGATATTTAATTTCACTCCGTAATCAATAGCTGCCACACGCCACTTACCACTACTATCGGACCACTGGAATTCATCTAAGTCTCCGCCCAATCTAACCGGATGGCCGTTTTCCCACAACATGGGTTCTTCGCAGGTTACTTCCCCGACCAGATCCTGACCAGCCATATCGGGCGACTGCCTTGCCTTTTCCACAAGGGAATCAGGATCCGTATCGAACGTCGATAGGGCGGCTTTCATGGCCCCTTGAAGCCTGATATGCCGTGTAAGTGCCCTGGTGTCTATGCCCTCCAGGCCGGGTATGTTATTGGCCCTGAGATAATCTGCCAGGCTTCGCTGGGACCGCCAGTTGCTCGGGTATTCCTGGTATTCTTTCACCAGAAGGGCCTTTACATGAATCCGGCCCGATTCAACATCGTCATCATTAACACCATAGTTGCCAATCAGGGGATATGTCATGGTCACCATCTGTCCGCAGTAGGAAGGATCCGTCAATATCTCCTGATACCCGGACATGCTGGTGTTAAAAACCACCTCTCCAACGCTTTCACCATGGCCGGTAAAGGAACGTCCCGTGAATATCGTACCATCTTCTAAGGCTAATATTGCTTTCAT
>MVDB01000115.1 GCA_002050025.1 Desulfobacteraceae bacterium 4484_190.2 | reverse complement strand
AAGAGGGTTTAATGCACGCATAGCCCGGCAGACAGGATTTGCCGTTGTTTTTTTGGTATTGGCTTTTGCCCTGGGGCTCAACGCAAGATATATTGTAAATCAATTCGGGCATGTAGATCCATTAAGTTATCTTAATGGAACCCTGAGTCGTGATGAATATATAACTAAATATCGTTTTGAATATCCTGCTATGCAATATGTGAACGATAACCTGCCCGCTAATGCACTGATATTATTTCTTTTCATAGGGAAGAGAGGTTATTATTGTGACAGAAAGTATATCCCTGATACAGTAGGTCAACTGAAAAGCCTGCATCGGCTTGTAGAATTATCTAATGATTCTGAAAAGATCTGGTTGGGGCTTCGAAAAAAAGGGATAACTCACCTGATGATCCAAATGGGTTTTTTTAGCCGGTGGGCTAATGATTCTTTTATTCTTGAAAAACGACAAGTATTGCAAGATTTTTTTAAGAACCATCTGAGACTTCTCTATTCGAGAAATGGAGTTGGGGTTTTCAGTTTGCAAAAACCTGCACTTTGATAAATGTTAATTTGATAAGATCGTAAAGATCGCCAAATGAAATTCGAGAAAGGATTTGGTAACAGAATATGAACAAACCTGAAGTGTCCATAATCATCCCGGCATATAATGAGGTTCAAACCATAGGGGATGTCATAAAAAAGATTAAGACCCTCTATCCTGATTTTGAAATTATCGTCATCAATGACGGCTCAACAGACGATACTGTATCGGTAGCCAAAGATGCCGGCGCCATCGTTTACAGCCACCCTTATAATATTGGTAACGGTGCGGCCATCAAAAGTGGCATAAGGATTGCGTCTGGTGATACCCTGGTATTAATGGACGGGGATAGTCAGCATGATCCTCAAGATATAGGTAAGTTGCTTGAATTCCTGCCGGGTTTTGACATGGTTGTAGGGGCCAGAACAAAAGGCCATCATTCATCGTGGAGCCGGGCCATGGGTAACAGGACGTTTAACTGGCTGGCCTCTTATGTTGCGAAATTCCCTATTAAGGATCTGACTTCAGGCTTCCGCGCCGTCAAATCAGATATAGCTCGTAGTTTTTTGTACCTTTTGCCCAACACCTACTCTTACCCCACTACTTTAACTTTGAGTGTTTTAAGAAGCGGGAGGAGCCTTAAATATATCTCAATTGATACTAAATTGCGTAAAACTGGTAAAAGTAAAATAAAGATCTTCCGGGATGGAGTAAAGTTTTTTATGATTATTACCAAGATATGCGCTCTTTATTCACCGTTACGGATATTCCTACCAGTGAGTTTGCTGATGTTTTTAATCGGGATATTCAATTACCTTTATACCTATTTTGTAATGAACCGGTTTACGAATATGAGTGTGCTTCTTATTACAACATCTATCATGATATTTATGATGGGTCTTATCTCAGAACAAGTTACACAGATGAGATTTGAAAGGAGCGAAGGGGATAAATTCATCTAATGCAAAAGCCATACATAACGGGCCCTGACAGTATTGCGATGCTCGGGTCTATGCCTCCGATCAGGGCGTTGAGCAGCTACTGCCTGGAACTTGCGTTGGCTATTGCTGAAATATGTAATGTAGAATTTATCTCATTTAAAAAGATCTACCCTGCCTTTCTTTATCCGGGTAAGGACCTAAAGGATGATTATACTTTTCCGACCATAAGGCATCACAACTTGAAGGTGAGGCAGCGTTTGACCTGGTACAACCCTGTCACATGGGTGGTTGAAGGCATGTTTACGAAGGGTGAATTACTGCATGCCCAGTGGTGGAGCTTACCGCTTTCACCTATCTACATAATAACCTGCCTGGGGTTTAAACTCAGACGCAGGCCTGTGGTTTTTACTGTTCATAATATCTCTTCACACGAGAAAACACTTTTTTACTACATAATTTGCAGGATACTATTCAAGCTTGGCGACCATTTCATCGTTCATTCAGCGCAGAACAAAGCTCAATTGATAAAACATTATAGCATTGCGCCTGAGCGAGTGACACACATTCCCCATGGCCCACTGGATTTCCAGGTTCAAAAAAATGTTGACCGGGATGTGATTCGAAATGAGATGGGATTTGATGCTGCGGAAAAGGTTATATTGCTGTTTGGGGCCATACGACCATACAAAGGTATTGATACGGCTATAAAGTCCTTTGCGAGTGTGCTGCATGAGATTCCGGAAGCCCGGTTACTGATTGCCGGTAAATTGTGGGAGGACTGGAAGCCTTACAAGGGACTAATTGAGGCATTGGGGATTGCAGGTTATGTGACGGCGTGCCTCAGGTATATCCCCGCAGGAGAGGTCTACAAGTTTTTTGATGTCTCGGATCTGGTTGTTGTGCCTTATCATCATTTTGATTCACAGAGTGGAGTTGGCGCTACAGCAATTTCTTTTCATAAACCTATGATCGTCACAAATGTAGGGGGACTTCCTGAATTGGTGACGGATGCACGATATGTAGTTGCACCAAAAGATCCAATTGCCATGGCTCGTGTAATTTGTAACTGTCTGCGGGATCCCGTCCAACTTGCTGAGATGTCTGCCGGCGCCAAGGCAATGGCAGAAAAAATCGCATGGCCCGGCATCGCAAAAAAAACATGGTCAGTGTACAAGATATGTCTTGGTTCGTAACAGTTCATCGGAGGAATGATTGAAGCAAATGATGTTTCTGAAAGAAATATTGCCTAAAATGATTCGCTACCGTCTTGCCCGGCTAAGGTTGATTGCTCCCGGCACTCCGCTAAATCTCACTTTCTCGGTGACCAATGTATGTCAGTCAAGGTGCAAGACCTGCCTGATTTGGGAGCTCTATAAAAGGAATCCTGATAAACGCCAGGAAGAGCTAACCATTGATGAAATTGAAAAGATCTTTCGTTCAATGGGCCACATCTATATTTTTAACGTCAGCGGAGGCGAGCCTTTTCTGCGTTCGGACATCGTAGATATCATTGAGCTTGCCTGCAAACATCTTACTCCTGGTGTTATTCATATTCCCACTAATGCGATAGCCGTAGACATGATCGAAAAAAAGACACATGAAATACTCAAGATCATTAGCGCCAATGATTCTTCTATTCAACTCACTGTAAAGCCCAGCCTGGATCACATAGGCGAAAAGCATGACGAAATCCGCGGAGTCCCAGGTAATTTCAAAAAAGTGATGACTCTTTTTAAGCGACTGAAGGATCTTCAGACAGATCATCCTAATCTACATGCTGAACTGGGCACAGTGATCTCTACATGGAATGTGAATGATGTAGAGGAAATCGCCCAATTTGTCACCAAGCTTGGTGTAGACAGCTACCGAAATGAGATTGCCGAACAGCGGTCTGAGATGTTCAATATGGAGAATCCCATAACGCCCAATGTTAAACAGTATGAACGGGCGGTCGGCTATTTTATACAACAGACCAAGACCAATATGAAAAACCGCGTATTTTTTCAACGAATGACCAATGCCTTTCGTTTGGCATATTACGATATAGCCATTCGTATCTTGAAAAAAAACAGACAGGTGATTCCCTGTTATGCGGGCATTTCCAATGCACACCTGAGTCCTTATGGAGATATTTGGGCCTGTTGTACCCTGGGCTATGAGAAGTCCATGGGGAATCTGCGGGAACATTCCTATGATTTTAAAGCATTGTGGAACAGCCGACAGGCAAAAGAAGTTCGGGCTTATATTCGGAATGGGAATTGTGCCTGCCCGTTGGCCAACCAGGCGTATTCAAACATTTTGTTGCACGGGCCATCTCTTTTCCGTGTTATGCGTGAAATTACAATGGCAAAGTAATTGTTGCAGCTCACGTAGTGTAAGAATAAACAGTAAAAATACATGCTATACGGAAGACACATTTTTTTTTGTTCATAACTGGGCAAGTAAGGATATGAAATCAAATAGAATAAATATTTTTGATCATTATCAAAAACTATTATTCTATGCCTTTAATAGGTTCAGAGATAAAAATTATCAGCTAATGAGAGATTATTTCGCTAATATTTTAATAATGGAACTTGAAGAATTTATACCGATCAGGAATAAAAGAGTCCTTGATGTGGGAGGAGCACAAGGACAATTCTGTAGGGTACTCAGTGAAAAAAGAGAATGTGATGCAATAAACCTTGATCCAGATCCAGGCCGGTATCTTTGGCCAAAACCTAAGAATATAGAAAAATATATTTGGCCAAATACCAAAGTTGCATTTGCAGATAACATGCCTTTTAGTGATAATGAGTTTGATATAGGGATTTGCAGAGGGGTACTGGAACATATCCCAACGGAAAAACAACAACAAAGTGTGAACGAAATGTATAGAGTAACTAAACTTGGGGGTCTCTTTTATATCATGATTCCTCCGTGGTATAATCCTCATGCGGGGCACAGGCTAAAACCCTTTCATATGCTGCCATTTAAGCTGGCCAAATATCTGAGACAATTGGTTTTTAGAAATAAAGTCAATGCTGCTTCCTTGGAAGGCATGGATCTTTACCCAATTACGTTTAAGAGAATGCTGAAAATAATTAAAATAAGCGGGTTTGATGTTGTATCGACTAAAGATACTCACTTTAGACTACATTTCTTAACCAAAATTCCGATAATCAGGGAGGTAGCCGTTCCAGCTGTAGCTTTCATTGTGAAAAAGAATTTACCTTGTTATTGATTTATTGTTTATTGCCAAAAGGGAACAGCAAACTGTGGCCTTTAAGATAATTTCAGGCAGACTATTATTCTTTATTCTTATTGTATTTACTTATTGCGATATTTTTGTATTCGTTCTCTGGAATAATATTTCACAGGATTGGCAAATTTCTAATCTTAGATGAAAAGCCTACTCATTCAGACGCCGTAGTTGCGCTTTGTGTTGGAGTGGAATATTATCCCCGGTTAATAGAGGCCGCTGAGCTTTTCCGAGGAGGATTTGCTCTAAAAGTTGTCATTAGCGGAAACCGAAAGACCGATGTCCTTCGGAGCCTTGAGAGGAAGGGGTTTGAAAAATGCTGCCCATGGTATGAGAATTCCCTTCGCATCCTCTCAATGTTAGGCGTTCCAAGAGAAAAGGTTGTCTGCATAAGCGCAGAGGATGCCTGTCAAAAGACCTATCCGAGAATATAGATGTGAGATACTTAATAACCGGAGCAACGGGATTTATCGGACCATACCTGATACGAAAACTGGTATCGTTGGGGCATACATCGAGATGCCTGGTTCGTTCCGAAAGCAATACTCAAGTACTGGAAGATCTCGGTGCAGAACTAATTAAGGGCGATATCACAAAACCGGCAACAATTGCAGGGATTGCCGATGGGATGGATTGTGTTCTCCATATGGCCACTCTCGGTCATATGAGCAATTTTACTGTAACAGAACCCATGTTTGATAAAATAAATGTTCAAGGAACAGTGAATGTTATGAAAGAAGCATCAAGGGCCGGGGTAAAAAGAGTGGTGCACTGCAGTACTGTTGCAGCCATGGGCATTTGTTCAGAAGTACCGGCCACGGAAGAAAGCGAATGCAATCCCCACCATCCATATGGCCGCAGCAAATTGCGAGCAGAAAAAGAGGTCATGCGCATGGTTGCTGAAAACGGGCTACCCGTAAGTATCATACGTTTTTCAATGGTCTATGGGCCGGGTGATCGGCGTGATATATTGAAGCTCACACGTATGGCAAAAAAAGGCCTGTTTCCAAAGGTGGGAAACAGGCCTAAATTTACACCACTTATCCATGTTGATGATGCAGTACGTGGCCTCTTGTTGGCTGCAGAAAGGGGCAGGGCAGGTCAAGTTTATTTGATCACAAACAGGGAGTCAGAACCATTTGACAGGATTCGTACAGTTATTCAAAAGGCCCTTGATGTTCGCGGGATCACTATATATGTTCCAGAGTGGGCTGCCCTGATAACTGCTTTACTGATAGAAAAGGCATTTTCCGTTGTGGGTAAGGCCCCGCCCGTAACAAGGAAAAATATTGAATCCACACTAGCAGACCGGATTTTTTCCATTGAAAAGGCCAAAAGGGAACTCGGATTTGACCCACAAGTAGAGTCGGAAGCAGGCTTGAGGGATACAGTCCTTTGGTACAAGAAAAATGGATGGGTTTAGGAAGATGAAAAAAGAAATTGAAGTTTTTGGCGTTACCTATGACCGGTATGTCCTGCTGCAACTGCACAGGATTATGACTCATGAATTGGATCTCAAAAACATAGTAGAGATGCCGAGTCATGGCGCCAAGGCAGCAGGATCACTATATTCCATCGGTTTTGCCCTTGCCGGCTGCAATGTTACACTGGTAAATCCGGAGATGGATATGATGTATGGCTGGGAGGAATTAGGAATACAGAACAGGGTAGGTGTGATTTCAGGTAGGGATGTTTGTCATTCGGGATTTGAGGA
>MVDB01000114.1 GCA_002050025.1 Desulfobacteraceae bacterium 4484_190.2 | reverse complement strand
CCGGTTACCCAGCCTTCGGTCTTTTCTTCCAAAGAGGCGGTGACCATGCCGTCAACTGGTGCACCGGTCAACTGCTCAAGGAATGCCCCGGTCTCTTCCGGTGAAAAACGCAGATCCCGAACGCGGATCTCGCCCATCTGACTCCGGGCGCGGAAACGCGCAAGCGCAAACGGCGGGTCAACCCGGGAAGAGAGCACCAGGTGCAATGGTGCAGGGGGATGTTGAAGCAGTTCGGCGATCAGGCCATGGACAGTTTTGTCGTTTATGGCGTGATAATCATCCAATACCAGAATAAAGGAATGATCGATCTGGTCCAGTTCATTAATCAGGCTGTGAGCCAGAACTGTCAGTGGGGGTAATTTGGGGGCATTCAGCAAGGCCTCGGTATTTTGACCGGCGCCGGGAAAGAGTGTCTGAACCGCTGCCAGAAAATAGGAGAGAAATACGCGCAAGTCGTTGTCGTTTTGGTCCAGGGATACCCACGCACCTGGAATATCGGACGTCTCCAGCCAGCATGCCAGAAGTGTACTCTTGCCATACCCGGCCGGCGCTGAGACAAGCAACAAGGGTCGTTGAAGAGACTGATCGAGCCGATCCAGCAAATGCTTTCGGTGAAAATGATTCCGAATAACACGGGGTATATGCAATTTGGTGCGTAAGAGAGGTATACTTTTTTTCTCATTGGCCATTATTGAGTGTGGAGTATAGGGAAACTGGCCTTGTGTGTCAAGAGACAACGCGCCGCAACAGCAGTTCTCATTATGACCCTTAGGCCTTGCTAATGCAGGGCCGGGGTGCTTTTTTGCCTGTCGAAGAGTAGGACATGCATCCATCTGATCGGTACTATTCTTAACAAATTCAAAAAGTTGATTGACTCCCAATTTTACTTCAAGTATGTTTTGTTCTATTGAATATATTGGCATTCTTCCCTCCAGGTGAATTAAATTTCTTTTTTTCACAAATACCTTAGAAAATTAGGGCAAGAATGTTTGCCATTATCTGTTTTGTAGCTTTTTCAGCCGCTTATCCTTCTGTTCAGTCTCGGCAATTTGAAAGATATGAGTGGTCTCCATGAAAATTACTATAGAGGACTGAAAAGCTATTTGAAAAACAGATGAAAAGGAGGCTGCTACGTGACTAAGGAAATCACGGTACAGGAGCTTAACACCGATCGCTTCATTGATGAGAAGATCAAAGAGATCAGGGGCGCCGTTGGGGACGGACTGGCTATCAACGCCCTCTCGGGAGGCGTTGATTCGTCTACGGTCACGATGCTCGGGCATAGAGCCCTGTGGAAGCGTCTTAAGACCGTTTTCATCGAAAACGGCCTCATGCGCGAAGGAGAGTCCGAGCAGGTTGTGGGTTTTTTCCGAAACCTCGACGTTACGGTCGAAGTAGTCGATGCACGCAAGGAATTTTTTCGCAGCGCTCAAGGGAATCACGGACCCGGAAGAAAAGCGTGAGGCCATTACACAGACATTCTACCAAAACGTATTCGGACGTATTATCAAGGAAAGCAGAGCTAAACACCTTCTCCAGGGAACTATCCTGACCTATGTCGATGAGACCGTTGCAGGGATCAAGCGGCAACACAATGTCTTCGAGCAGTTAGGGATCGATCCGCAGGAGGCTTTCGGCTACCGCATCATCGAGGCGATCTGATAAAAATTGAAAGGAGACGGCTATGATTAATGTAATTGCATCGATACGTGTGAAGGGAGACAAACTTTCCGATTTTCTTGAAATATTTAAGTCCAATTTGACCAGTGTTAGAGAAGAGAGGGGGTGTATCGAGTATTTCCCGGCTGTAGATATTGACGCTGATTTACCTCCCCAGAGTCTGGACGAAAATGTTGTCACAATCATTGAGAAATGGGAAAGCCTGGAAGATCTCAGTGATCATCTTAATGCACCTCATATGCTGGCTTACAAGGAAAAAGTCAAAGATATAGTTGAGGGAGTCTCCATTAAAGTGCTACAAGAAGCATAACGTGTCACCCTAAAGGAGGACAATAAATCATGGGTATTAATAAGGCGTTCATAGTGGGCTCGGGGTTAATGGGCAGTGGGATTGCCCAGGTCTGTGCCCAGACAGGTATTGAGGTATTTCTCTATGACATCAGTGCTGACGCTTTGAAAAAGGCCCTTAAAAATATCGAGTGGTCAGTCAGCAAATTTGTTGAAAAGGGTAAGCTCAAGGAAGACAGGGACACAGTTATGAAACGGATCATGACGGTGTCTGACCTTTCAGATGCTGCAACGGTAGATCTAATCATAGAGGCGGTTTTTGAAAGTATGGGTCTCAAACAGGATATTTTTAAGAAGATAGATGAAATCTCAGCACCGGAAGCCCTTATTGCCAGCAACACCTCTGCCATTTCTATCACGGAATTGGCGTCTGTGACCAGGAGACCCCAACGGGTTCTCGGTCTCCACTTTTTCAGCCCGGTACCCATGATGCAGGCCGTTGAGGTCACCAGGGGCCTGACTACTACAGAGGAGGCAACCAGGAGGGGAAAGGAATTCGTGATTCAGATTGGCAAAGAACCAATCATGGTGAACCGGGATGTGGCCGGTTTTGTCATAAACCGCATCAATTTTCCATCCACCATGGAGGCAATGCGGCTGGTTGAGGAAGGTGTCGCCACTGTGGAGGATATTGATAAGGGGTTAAGATTGGCCTCGGGCAGGAGAATGGGCATTTTTGAGACCGGGGACATGGTCGGGCTTGATGTGACTCATGGGGCCATGATGGCCATGTATCAGGAAACAGGCGACCCACGCTGGTATCCGCCTATGATACTAAGGCGGAAGGTCAAGGCGGGCCAATTGGGGCGCAAGACTGGTCGAGGCTGGTACGAATACAATGAAGATGGCAGCCGGAAGGAGAAGTAGCAATGGGACAGGGGCTCGCGCACTATGAAATCAAAGAACAGGTGGCTATTGTCACCATTGACCATCCTCCCATGAATGCCCTGGACACTGCTACCAAGAAAGATATAGGGGAGGTATTTTTGGAACTGGATGACCGCCGTGAGGAAATACGGGCGGTTGTTCTACGTGGTGCCGGCGAAAAGGCCTTTGCAGCCGGAGCCGATATCAAGACATTTCTGGAACTACGACCGGATACGGCCAAGAGACGTCTTTCACGCAGCCACCAGATCTATTCAATTGTAGAAAACTTCCAGTGGCCGGTCATAGCAGCCATACATGGTTACTGCCTCGGCGGTGGTCTGGAGCTGGCCCTGTGTTGTGACATTCGTTATGCGGCTGAGAGCGCAAAACTGGGATTTCCCGAAGTGAATCTGTCTGTTTTTCCCGGCAACGGCGGCACCCAGCGGGCGCTTTATCACAT
The DNA here is from genome assembly GCA_002050025.1 of Desulfobacteraceae bacterium 4484_190.2. GTDB lineage: Bacteria > Desulfobacterota > DSM-4660 > Desulfatiglandales > Desulfatiglandaceae > 4484-190-2. Next base: position 12,261 of record MVDB01000114.1, on the reverse strand, counting down.
GCCTCTTGGAAAGCTCAAGGAGTTGGTTTTCACAGGAGCCATGATCGAGGCGAAAGAGGCCTTAACCTATGGGTTATTGGAAAACGTGGTCCCGGATGGCCAGGTTATGGATGCAGCTATGGAGCTGGCGGACAGGATAATCAGCAGGGGTCCCTTAGGGGTTGCCGCGGCCAAGAAAGTCCTTAACAGGACCCGTGACCTGCCATTGGCAGATGGTCTGGAACTGGAATCGGATTTTTGGTCCAATCTTGCTGCCACTGAGGATATGAAAGAAGGAGCCAGGGCATTTATTGAAAAAAGAAAACCTGACTACCGGTGCAGGTAAGCTCTCGCCCTAATTGTGTGGCAGTGTCCAGTCGAGGAATTGGAAAATGAATGTTGGCTACCTTTTGACCAACTCGGCTCATAAATATCCCGAAAGATTAGCCGTCATCTCTGAGGAAGGGAGGTGGACCTTTGAAGAATTTGATCAAAGGACTAACCGACTTGGAGGGGCTATGCTGAAAGCTGGCTTGAAGAAAGGAGATCGGGTGGCGATTCTTTTTTTCAACAGCAGCTATTTTGTTGAGGTCTATTTTGCTGCCCTTAAGGTGGGCCTAATCGCTACGCCGGTAAATTTTCGACTTGTTGGGCCGGAGATTGCCTATGTCCTCAATGACTCCCAGCCGAGCATACTTTTTTACGGATCTGAATTCGAGACAACTGTTTTGGACATTCGCGAACAACTTGACACAATTCGCGTCTTTGTTTCACCATATGACGGCGGCTCCTCCTCAGCCTTAGACTATGAAGATTTTCTTTCCAGACAGGAATACATCACGCCTGTATCTGATATTTGCGAAGACGATCAATGCCAGATTATGTATACATCAGGGACCACTGGTAGGCCAAAGGGGGCAATCCTCACCCATGGCAACGTGATCTGGAATCTCTTCAACACTGTCTTAGGCAGGGAAGATAAAACTGGAGAGAGGGCCCTGATTGCAGGTCCCCTTTATCATACGGCAGCATTGAACAATCACTTTACTATACAGGTAGCTCTCGGAGGGACCAGTATCCTTTTACGAAAATTTGAACCGGAATCGTTTCTCAGGACCATAGAAAAAGAAAGGGTGACAGTCATCTCCGGTGCACCGGCACTTTATAACTTACTCCTGCAGCATCCCAATGCCAGTAAATATGACACCAGCTCTATCACTAAATGTACTGCTGGCGCCGATAAACTGCCCATGGAGATCAAGGAAAGGCTCCTTGAATTTTTCCCAAATATAAAAGGAATTTATGACGTCTATGGGTGCACCGAGGCATCTCCCTGTATCACGATTCTCAATGCAGAGGACTCCCTGCGGAAAGATTTGTCGGTGGGAAAAGACTTGCCGTTTTTAGAGGCTCGTGTGGTTGATGGAGATGATAAATTGTTGCCGCCAGGTGAAGTGGGGGAGTTAATCTGCAGGGGACCAAATGTGATGAAAGGTTATTATGGAAATCCGGAAGCCACGCGAGAAACTATCCGGAATGGCTGGCTTTATACCGGGGATCTAGCCAGAATGGACGAGGAGGGCTTTTTTTATATAGTAGATCGCAAGAAGGAAATGATTGTCAGTGGCGGAGAAAATATTTATCCAAGGGAGATTGAAGAGGTACTGATCACACACCCGGCTATTGCCGATGTGGCAGTGGTTGGTATCCCCGATCCAGACTGGGGAGAATCGGTTAAGGCATTCGTGGCCCTCAAGGAAGGGAAAATGATCAGCGAGCAGGAGGTTTTTTTTTGCGTCATCAACTATTTTACAGTTTAAGGAGGAATGAAAATGAGAAAAAGAATTATTACTACGGCCATTGTTTTTTTGTTTGTAATGGGAATAGCAGTAGCTGCCAGTCCCAATATAGCTTCGGCAGGCAGCAAGCGCCTGTTGTCCATAGCCACTGCCAGCACAGGTGGAAGCTGGTATCCAGCGGGTGGTGCAATTGGCAGTCTTATTACCAAGTATATACCCAATACCGAGGCTTCTGCTCATCCATCGGCTGCCAGCAGGGAAAATATCAGACTTCTACAAGAAAAGAAAACTGATCTGGCTATGGTGATGCCAAGCATCGCTTATTTTGCCAAGACTGGAACATCACTTTACAAAGGGAAACCACCAGCAAAAGTCAAGGGGCTCTTTTCATTCTGGGGAATAGACTTGCTCATCATTGCCCGCGCTGATACAGATATTTACAAAATAGAGGATCTCAAGGGGCATAAGGTTGGCTTTGGACCTCCTGGAAGCGGAAGCGCTAATATGTCTAAAAAAATCTTGGCTGAATATGGAATGACCTACGATGACGTAAAACCTCAATTCATTTCTGCCACAGAACAATCCCAGGCCTTAAAGGACAAGACACTGGATGCTGCCATGTATACTATCGGGACGCCTGCCTCCACTTTTGTTGATCTTTGCACACTGACGAAATGCCGTATCCTGCCTATAAAAGAAAAAATGATGGCAAAAATAGTTAAAAAATATCCATACTATGCCTCATCAGTCATCCCTGCCAAGGCTTATCCACAAATAGACACAGATACTCCTGCCCTGAAATGGGTCGGGATTGTCGTCACTTATGATGACCTAGATTCAGAACTTGCCTATAAAATCGTAAAGACGATCTGTAAAGATCATCTGGATGAATTTAAACAGTGCCACGCTCAGGCAAAAAAATTGACTACAGAAGGCATGTCAAAAGGAATGTCCATACCCTGGCATCCGGGGGCGGCCAGATTTTGGAAAGAAGTTGGACTTTTAAAATAGACCAGCCCTTAGCCACTTGGGAACTGGTTATCCGTAGGAAGTGTTTGGCACCCAGACGTAACGCACTTCCTACGGACTTCAGAGGCGTTGTTTGGTGGTTATGAGGCAGATCACAAAAAAACGATTGTGCCTTGTAGGGGCGATTGTAGCCCTGGTCCTGACAATAGCCTATATGGGCCTTTATCCCCTCCATATACTGAGCATCAAAGATATAAGTAACAACAAAACAGTACTACAAGTGGTAACTACGCCAGGGGATAATCTATGGATCATATTTGTGAATTCCGTGGAAGGTCTCCCGGTGGCCGATCATTTTGTTATAAGTGACAGCTATAAGATTTTATTCACTGAAACCATCTTTCAGGCACCATATGCGGGTTACGATCATGCCAAAAAATCAGAGTTGATTGCGCCGAACACAACAAAAATTTCCGGGTATGATAGACAGATGGAGAAAATAACCTTCTATGCCGGATATACCTTTAAGCATATGCTATTTCTGAATGGTAACTGGCTGCCTCTCTATGAAGTAGCCCAGGGAGGGGACATCATTCGGATCACGATAGAAAAGAGTTCTCGAATCGCCTCACTGTTAAGAAGGGCAGTATCCCATGACTGATAAAATCCCAGTAAGAAAACCCACTTTATTTATCTCTATTACAGCCATTATCATGGCTCTATTTCATCTTTACACGTCGGGGTTTGGAAGATTTCCAGCATTACAACAAAGATCTATCCATTTGGCCTTTGCCCTTATTCTAACGTTCTACCTCTATCCAGTTCGAAAGAAAGGGCTTCCGAAGAAATGGTCATCAGGAATAAATATCCTTTCTTCTATTGGGGCGCTCCTCTGTTGCGGGAATATTGCTTTTGTTATCTATTACGTTCTTTACGAACGCGCTGGGGCAGCAACAAACGTCGATATCGTCCTTGGCTTTATACTAATCATCCTTGTTTTGGATATGACGAGAAGGATCATGGGATGGGCTTTACCCATTATCACTCTAATATTCATCGCTTATGGCTTCTTAGGTTCCTACATATCTATTCCATATATCACCCATTCCGGAATGGACGTTTCTCGGTTTATTGCATATACTTATTTGAGCACGGAAGGGCTTTTTACTGTCCCTCTGGGAGTATCAGCAACATTTATTGCTGTTTTTGTTATCTTTGCTGCATTTCTGGTAAACTCGGGAGTTGGAGATTTCTTTATGGAGGCTGCTACGGCTATCGCTGGCGATAAAACAGGCGGGCCTGCTAAGGTGGCGGTCGTATCCAGTGCTGCAATGGGATCCGTTTCGGGAAGTGCTGTCGGTAATGTGGTTACCACCGGTTCAGTCACTATTCCTTTAATGAAACGGATGGGCTTTCCAGCCATATTGGCAGCAGGAATCGAAGGAACGGCCTCTACAGGTGGCCAAATAATGCCTCCTCTTATGGGAGCTGCGGCTTTCATCATAGCGAGTGTGGTAGGAAAGCCCTATTTAACCATATGTATTGCCGCCTTCGTTCCTGCGGTACTTTCTTTCCTATCTGTGTACATCATTGTACATTTTGAGGCTGAAAGGTATGGTATTAAAGGCCTGCCCAAGGAAGATCTACCCAGGCTTTGGCCGGTATTGAAAAAAAGGGGGCATCTCATTCTCCCAATAGTTGTGTTGGTTTTGATGCTTGTAACGGGATCTACTGCCATGAAAGCAGGCTTCTATTCCATCATTGCAGTGGTCATTGTCAGTGCCTTTCAAAAAGACACACGAATGGGAATCAAAAAAATCCTCTTGGCCATGGAGAATGGCGCCAGGGCAGTGCTTCCCATTGCTGCGGCATGCGCCTGTTCTGGCATTGTGGTTGGTGTACTGACTCTGACCGGGCTGGGATTAAAAATATCTTATCTGTTGGTTGAAATTGCCCATGGGAGTTTACCGGTCCTTTTGTTGCTGGCCATGCTTGCCTCTATTTTGCTCGGTATGGGGATAACTACAACGGCAGCCTATTTGCTGGTGGCCATAATAATAGCCCCGGTACTCGTTCGAATGGGCGTGCCACCTCTGGCCGCACACATGTTTGTATTCTACTATGCCGTTATTTCTACAATTACGCCCCCTGTTGCACTGGCGGCTTATGCAGCCGCTGGAATCGCCGAGACTGACCCCTTTAAGACTGCACTGGTTGGATTCCGGGTGGGGATCGCCAAATTTGTGGTGCCTTTCTATATCATTTACACCCCTGATATAATGCTGGTTTCGGGCAACCCATTAAAGGCAGCTATTGCTATACTTATGGCCATTGTTGGCATATGGGCCTTAGCGGGAAGTGCGTGTGGTTATGTGTTTAGAGAACTCAGGTTTTATGAAAGGTTGATTCTTTTCATCTGTATTCCCCTTACCATCCCTAATAAGCCCATTTGGAATATAACAGGGGTAGGAATTATATCGCTTATTACCGTCTACATATGGCTGAGTAAGAAAAGAGCAGATAGGAAAGGATACCCTATTAAATGAATAATGTAACAATTGTTGGTGCGGGAACTATGGGCCACTCCCTGGCTCAGGTATTTGCTCAAGGTGGGTATCAAGTCTTCTTGAATGATATCTCTCAAGATATCCTTATTCGAGCAAAGAGCTTAATCGAAGCCAACTTGGAAACTCTTGCCGAAGTCGGTCTTTTCGACTCGAAAGATCATTCCGCTGTAGTAGAGGAGCGAATTATCTATACCACCGACCTTGCTGATGCTGTAGCTTCATCGGAGTTGGTTATCGAGGCCATAGTCGAGAGTCCGGATACTAAAAAAGAGCTTTTTTTTGAACTGGATCGACTCTCACCGCCAGAGGCAATTCTGGCCAGTAACACTTCTTATTTGAATATCTATGAGTTTGTGGAAACCAGACGACCGGGAAAAGTGATCATTACCCACTGGTTTGCCCCACCTCATATTGTGCCCTTGGTGGAAATCGTGCCGGGACCTCATACCACCCCTGAGACAGTGGAAACAGACAACGGGTATGCTACTCCAGAGGATATCGACAGGGCCACAAAGGCAAGCTTTGGTCTTCGAATGCCTATTTTAGGATTGGTAAAACGAGTTGATTTTGCAGGATTGGACTTGACACAGCATATTCTTAGCAACAAATCGTATGCCCCCCCTACGGTTAAGGGGCGATCAGACGTAATCGATTCAATGGTCTCTAAAGGAAGATTGGGGGTCAAGACCGGCAAAGGTTTTTACGATTATGGCGACTCACCCATTGAGGACATCTTAAGAGAAAGGGATTTGAAGCTCTTAAAATTGAAAGAGTTCCTATCTGACATGGGTGAGATGGATTAACCGGCCTAGCCAACGGTTTTTTATAGTATCAAAATCTCACTTTCGTAGAACTATCATTCTATTATTACGAAAAAATGCCTAAAGTGAACTAAAGTGTCTAAAGTGCCTAAAATTGAGGGCAAGCCAAAGTTCAATAGTGGAGAAAAATATGAATGATAATAAGGTTATTGTAACAGTAGCGGTCACCGGGGCAGTGGGTGATAAATCAAAACATCCTGCACTGCCTGTTACTCCAAAGGAGATTGCTGAAAGCGCTATTGAAGCACATTCGGCCGGCGCCTCCGTGGCGCATATCCACGTGAGGGATCCGGAAACAGCGGAACCGTCCATGGCCTTTGAACTGTACCAGGAAGTAGTCGAAAGGATAAGGGGTTCGTCAGATATTTTGATTAATTTGACCACTGGCGCAGGCGCACGTATAGTCCCGGACGATTCAAATCCTGTTGGTCTTGGTCCTGGAACCACATGGAGTTCGCCGGAAAAAAGGGTTGAACATGTGGTGAGGCTTAAGCCGGAATTGTGCTCAATGGATGTTGGCTCAATGAATTTTGGACCCCGCGTATTCGCAAATGCTGTGCCGCATATACAAAACATGGCAAGTCTAATAAAGGAGGCAGGCGTTAAACCTGAGCTTGAGGTTTTCGATCTGGGCCACATCGAAATTGCCAAAAGCCTGCTGGAAAAGGGCCTTGTGGAAAGTCCGCCTGTCTTTCAATTATGCCTCGGCATTCCATGGGGGATACCCGCAAACTCAAAGAACATGTTACTGATGAATGAATGTTTGCCATCTGATGCAATTTGGGCGGGATTCGGAATAGGTCGTGCCAGTTTTCCCATGGTTGCCCAGTCCGCACTTCTCGGGGGCTATGTGAGGGTGGGTTTCGAGGATAATTTTTATGTCAGCCACGGAGTCCCTGCCAAAGGGAATGCCCAACTTGTGGAAAAAGCGGTCAGCATACTAAGAGTTCTGGATAAGCAACCGGCATCACCCACGGAAGCGAGAGAAATCCTTGGGTTGATATGAAAAGGAATTGACAAGGATAACCCCGCGTTCCTCGGGGCCCCGACAGCGGAATTTACGCTCCGCTTCGACAGACATGGATGAGCAGGTTATTGTATTTATCGAATCGCTCAGGGATATTTCATCACGTATGCTGTTAGAGGTTTTTCATGAAAAAGACGAGAGCCATGGTTTTAACCGGGCCGCGCAAGTTGGAGATGCAGGAATTTGATCTGCCCGAGGTGGGAGAAGAGGATGGAATCCTCAAGCTCGAGCTGATTGGGGTTTGCGGATCTGATCCTGGGATCTATAAGGGTAAGACTCGAGGAGCTCCAAGGCCTTATCCCATAATTCCTGGTCACGAAATAGTTGGGCGTGTAGAAAAGATGGGCCTTTCGGCCCAGAGGAGGCATGGCATAAAGGAGGGGGACAGGGTAATCATTGAATACGCCTTTGGGTGCGGAAAATGCAGAGCCTGTCTGGCCGGCAGGTACACCCTTTGTGAAAGGTTTTATACATATGGTTCAATGATATCATGTAAAGAACCCCCACATCTTTTCGGGGCCTATGCAGATTATCTCTACATTCACCCCAGGGCCATGGTCCACAAGATTGGTGAAAACATTTCACCTGAAGTGGGGGTTTTGATCAGCGCTATCCTGGGTAACGCAGTGCGATGGCTAAGGATCATAGGGAATGTGTCAATCGGCCAGGCTGTGGTCATCGTCGGCCCTGGTCAGCAGGGCATGGCCGGAGTTATGGTAGCAAAGGAATCGGGGGCAGAGCCAATTATTGTAACAGGGCTTTCAAAGGATAAAAAGAGGTTGGAAATGGCCCGTCGTTTTGGAGCGGATATAGTCATTAATGCGGAAGATGAAGACCCGGTAAAGGTCATTTCCGATGGAACAAATGGGGCCATGGCTGATCTAATCATGGATGCGACCGGTCACCCATCTGGCGCTTCAATGGCCCTGACCCTCGCTGGTACCGGCGCCACAATTATCCTTCCGGGTCTTTATGGGCCCAATACAGAGGTGCCCCTGTTGTTGGATAAAGCAGTCTTAAAGGAATTGAAACTCCTTGGAGTGTTTTCCCATGATTTTCCGGCGGTTGACGCAGCTATCAAAATAGCGCGTAGAGGTAAATATCCATTATCGGAAATGATCAGCCACAGGTTTCCTTTAGAAAAAGCGGAAGACGCCATAAGGCTTGTGGGTGGAGAGGTTAAAGGGGAAACGCCGCTAAAGGTTGTGCTTGATCCGGCGTAACTGCCCTATATTTTCCAGATCATTGAATAACCCTGCCACCGGCTAACTAATACCCAAATCTTGGGCTTGAAATAGAGCCTTTTGTCCAGAATACTACACCATTAAAACGCGTCTTCCGGCATTTCCACAATTTCGCGTTCCTTCCGAAGGCAGGTGTCGAGACGAGCCATGGTCAAAGGTAGCGTGACTCCGATAAAATAGGTTGCCTGCTTCAGCTTACCAACATAAAAGTCGGTTCCTTTGCCTTCGTCTATGGTACCCTGGGCGATCAAAGCCATATCCAGAAGTCGCCAGGCCAGTGTTACATCCCCGAAACATAAAAGAGCGGGGTGCGTGTATGAGGCCCACTGAAGGGGATCAGATTTTGAAGTGTTTGACATCTCTATGGCAACTTCAGCTAATCTTTTCACTACTACTGACAGGGTTTGCACATCTTTACCCAGGGTTGGGTGATCCATATTCTTTTTGCAAAAACCCTCGATCTCAGTTATGAACTCCTTAAAGGGTGCACCATCATTTATCCGCATCTTACGTCCCAAAAGATCCATGGATTGAATCCCATTGGTTCCCTCATATAAAGACATGATCTTCACATCTCTTAAATACTGTTCCAGAGGGTACTCCCTGGTATACCCATAGCCTCCAAAACATTGCAGTGCTGTCTCACAAACTCTGAACCCAGTATCTGAACAGCAGGCTTTGATAATAGGTGTAATAAAGTCTATTAGATTCTGATAATGCAATTTTTCCTCACCATCCGGCAGCTCAAGGGCAAAGTCAGACCAATAGGCTCCCGTATAGATCATAGAGCGCATGCCCTCAACCACGGCCTTCATCCACAACAGCATCCTTCGTACATCAGGATGATCAATGATGGGTACACTACCTTCTTTTCTGCCGGCAATGTCCCTTCCCTGCACGCGCATCCTCGCGTAGACAAGTGCATTTTGATAAGCGGTGCTGGCAAGTGTCATTCCGCTCACCCCGGAATTTATCCTGGCTGCATTCATCATCTGAAACATATGAGCCAAGCCTTTATTTGCTTCCCCGCAAAGGTATCCTATGCATCCGTCATGGGATCCAAAGTTTAGTTCGCAGGTAGGAGAGGCATGAAGCCCCAATTTCTCTTCTACCCTCTCACAGATGACATCATTTTGGTCCACTATAAGACCGTCTGGATTGACTCTGAACTTAGGTACAATGAAAAGAGAGATACCTCTTACTCCTTCAGGCGCACCATCAATTCGAGCAAGTAGTAGATGAATAATATTTTCGGTCAGGTCATGTTCACCCCAGGAAATCAAGGTTTTTGAACCCTTTATTTTGAAGTGGTCTCCCTCACGATAAGCTATGGTCTGGATGCCTCCAAGATTGGATCCCGCGTCAGGTTCTGTCAAGCACATTGTACCGGACCATACACCCTCGAACATTTTTGGCACATAGCATCTTTTCAACTCCTCACTTGCAAAACTTTCTATAAGATGAGCAGCACCATGAGTGAGACTTGGGGCCATGTTGAATGTCTGACATGCTCCGTACATAAAATCGTTTATAATAATTCTCATCATGTGGGGGAAACCCTGGCCTCCATATTCAGTGTCCCTCGACGTAGCAATCCATCCATCACGACCAAAGTGCTTGAATGCAGTTCTAAATTCGTGAGGACAGATAACCTTTCCACCCTCAAATTTCACCCCCCATTTTTCCCCGATTTCCTGTAGGGGGTCTACAAATCCCTGTGCCAGGTTCAATGCTTCATCAACCACCATGTCTAACATCTTTTCATTCAGATCTCTATACCGCTCAAGAGAACACAGAGATCCATAATTTAGCTGGCGTTTCAGGATAAAGAAAATATCGTTTTTATTGACTTTGAAATGCCCCATAACTCTATTTCATCTCCTTCACTCCCGCAGTTTTCTTTTCAAAACTTTACCAGTAGACTTTTGGGTAGATCGTCCACTATGTAAACAATGCGCGGGTACTTGTAAGGCGCTACTCTTTACTTTACAAACTGGCGGATTTCAAAATTATTGTTGCATCCACGGCCATAGGAAATCCTTTGGTAACCGCAACTGGATTGATATCTATTTGTTCGATCTGAGAATAGGCGCAACCCAATTTGCCAAGGTTAACCAGCAGTTCAGCCATAAGTTCCTGGTTCAAGGGGGCCATTCCACGAAAGCCTTCCAGTAATTTCTTCGCCCGTATACGTCTTAAGAGTTCCAATGCCTCTGCTCGCTTCAATGGAGCGAGAGCAAAGACCACGTCTTGCTGAAGTTCAGATAAGGTACCACCCAAACCGAACATGATGCAGGGGCCGAACTGATCGTCACGAATGAATCCTGCAATCAATTCATAGTCAATGTCAATTTGTTGCTGTATGAGAATTAGACCTTGACCTCCGAGCTTCTTATGGATTTTCTGAAAGGCATTTTCCAGATCCGGTTGGGTGGCAATTCCTAAATTTATCAGACCTGACTCTGTTTTATGGATCTCACCGGGAAGTAATCCCTTCAACACGACAGGAAAACCCATATCTTGAGCTGCCTTTTCGGCCTCAGACAGGGTATGCACGAGCTTTTCCTCTACCACCGGAATATGCCATTCAGCCAGCAGTTGCTTGCTGTTATATTCGTCCCAGACTCGCTCTTTGGTGAGGCGCAAAACAGCTTTTTGAGCTTCATATTCATTCAGTGCTGAGGTATTCGCGCCAACGTCTTTTTTGTATGTTTCCCAGACCTTAAATTGCGATACCGCGGACAAACACTCTATAGCCCTGGAAATTTCTCCATAAACCGGGATTCCGCATGCCTGAGCCTTTAAGCGAAATGACCTGACGGCTTCTCTACGACCCACCAGCCAGAAAAGCACTGGCTTTCCTGCACTATCAGCCCTGATTTTTACGGCATTCAGGTCCAGAATTTGGTCACTCAGGCCAGCAACATAGTGGACTATGATTACATCCACATTGGGGTCCTCAAGTACAATGGATATTGTCTGATTGTAAGTTGGGTCACGGCCGTGTAGTTCCATGGCAGGATAAAGGTCCACAGGATTAGATGCAGGCATCCATTTGGGAAAGATATTGCCAAGGGCACCTATTGTCTTTTCCGTCAATTGTGCCACGGTGAGCCCGTATCTTTCCAGCAGATCACAGGAAAGTATGCCAGCGCCTCCACTAAAGGTCAGCATTACAGTGCGGCATGTTGAAGCTACATCAGGAATCATACTGAGTGTCCTTGCAAGGTCAACCATCTGATGAAAGTCATTTGCCAGTATGATTCCTGACATTTCCAGGACACTATCCAGAAGGCGGGAGTTTCCAGAAAGACTTGAAGTGTGGCTCATGGCAGCCCTGGCCCCGGCTTCGCTTTTGCCACCCTTTAGAACAACGATGGGCTTGGTCGCCCTGGTCGCAATTTCTACAAAGAGCCTTCCCCGGGGAATGGATTCAAGATAGAGTGCCACAACATCAGTTTCAGTATCTCCAAGCAAATACTCCAAAAGATCGCATTCATCTACATCTGCTTTATTCCCAATTGAACAAACCTTGCTGATTCCAATTGTCCTTTGGCTCATAAGATCTGCCAGGAAAGCCGCCGAAAGCATACCGCTTTGTGCAATTATTGAGATCTTGCCCGGGATCAGGCCATCTTCGTAAATGAGTGGGCTCATGAATGTAAAAAAATACTTATTTCGAATATCCACAAGTCCCATGCAGTTAGGTCCCCAGATTCGGATACCTCCTTCTTTTGCGATGGCTATACAGCGTTCCTGAATGGCCTTTCCCTTTTCCCCGACCTCTGCATACCCGGCGCTCTCGATCATGACCCTGGTTATACCTTTTTGGGCACATGCCTCTAATACGGATGG
>MVDB01000113.1 GCA_002050025.1 Desulfobacteraceae bacterium 4484_190.2 | reverse complement strand
TTGTTATCATAAAAATTAAAAGAGCCCAAAATTCCTTGACTAAGTAGTTAAATTTAGTTAATTTTTTTTAAGGTTTCAGGTTTGACGATCTCAAAGCTGGGGAGCTGCAAATTATTGACCATGCTTTATTTTCAAGATTATCTGCAAATCCGGTCATGCAATGAAAGGACAAATAGATTTCGAGGAGGCATTTTAAATGTGGTCTAAGTGGGCATTGCAGACTGATCTTTATCAGCTCACCATGGTGGGTGGATATATCTTAGAGGGGAAGAAGGACCAGTGGGCTAATTTCGACTATTTTTTCCGTAGTATCCCTGAAGAAGGGGGTTACTGTGTGCTGGCTGGCCTGGAAGATATAATCGACTACATACGGCAACTTCAGTTCACCGAGGAAGACATATCCTATCTCGATGGGCTGGGAATATTTCCCAAGAAGGTCCTGGCATATTTGAAAAGTTTCAAATTTACTGGGGACCTTTGGGCCATTCCCGAGGGAACTGTGGTCTTCCCCCATGAACCCCTGATCCGGGTAACCGCGCCGTTGCCCGAGGCCCAGCTTATCGAAAGCACATTGCTCAATGTGATGAATTTTCAGACACTCATCGCCACCAAAGCGGCCCGTGTTTGTTGGGCGGCCAACGGGGATCCCGTGATCGATTTCGGCCTGCGAAGGGCCCACGGTCCCGATGGTGCGTTGATGGCATCCCGTGCCGCTTATATTGGCGGTGTAGATGGCACCTCAAATGTCCTTGCAGGCCGCATTTATGGCATACCTGTACGCGGGACCCATGCCCACTCCTGGGTGGAGAGCTTTCCCCATGAGTTGGATGCCTTTCGAGCTTATGCGGAGGTCTACCCCGAGTCCTGTCTTCTTTTGGTAGATACCTACGATACACTCGCCAGTGGGGTACCACATGCCATCCAGGTGGGGCAGGAACTAAGGGAGAAAGGCCATGAACTCTGGGGTATCCGCTTAGACAGCGGCGATCTGTCTTATCTGAGTAAGGAGGCCCGGCGCATGCTGGACGAGGCAGGCTTTCCGGATGCAGCCATCGTGGCCTCCAGCGATCTTGACGAATGGATCATAGAAAGCCTGAAGAGGCAGGGGGCACGTGTTGACTTATGGGGGGTAGGCACACGGCTGGTTACCTCATTCTCGTGCCCTGCCCTGGGGGGGGTCTATAAGCTTACAGCCATGGATGATGGCGGGGAGCATATGACACCCAAGATCAAGCGATCGGACAACCCCGAAAAAATTACCAACCCCGGTCCCAAGAAAGTGGTAAGAATGTACGATCAGAAGGGACGGATGCGAGGGGATGTGCTGTTCCTGAATGAAGAGCGAATTCCCACGGGACGTCCCCTTCGGGCATACCACCCCATGTTTCATTATGTTTTCAAGACCTATCCCAAGCGCTTCAAGAAACAGGAGCTCATGGTCCCCATATTTCAGAACGGCAAGTTGGTTTACCAGAGTCCCCCTGTCCATGCGATCCGGGAACACACCCTGAAAAATCTGAAGCAACTGGATGCTGGGTACAAACGTTTCCGAAACCCGCATACCTATCATGTAAGTCTCAGTCCTGCTTTGTTTAGAATCAAGCAGCGCCTGCTGCGCCAGACCGCAAAAACAGAAAAGGTGGGCTCGGAATCGTGAACCTATAATACCACCTAATTGAGTGATGCCCAATTAGGTGGTATTGGGTATTGGTTATCTGTTATTGGTTTTAAGGTGTTTCACGTCTTGTCTTATATTACTTACTGATAGAGATATAAAAAGTCAACTACCACCCCTAAAAGGATCTAAATATGTAAATAAAATGAATTCGAATGACAAAGGTAAAAGCTCAAATTTTAAATGAATGTCAAATGACAAATGCTAAAAAATATATGCCCACCCATCAATCCAAACGCAGCCTACACTAATGGAGATGTACAATGGGGAAAAGAGTAAGTTTTCAATAAGGCCAGGCTGTATTAGAAAAATCCCCCTCAATCCCCCTTTGCAAAAGGGGGAAGCAGTCGGAATGCCCGGACTGGTATGTTGCGAAAAAGATAAATAATTGACCATTTTGGAAAACATTTTGACATTGGGGTTTTGGATTTGATTTGACATTTGGATTTTGTCATTTGAACTTTATTCCATAGTACATCATAAATAACTATCTAACACACATAGCAGAGCCGATCACCATATTATTCTCCACCCTATCCGTACGCACGGGAATAATCCGGTTTCTTGAATCTTCTGACGAGGGAAAAAGGACCGGCAGGTAATTATCGCTCAGGCCTTTCATTATCCTCTTTTCTTTTGAATACCACCTCTCGGTGAGCACCTGAAACTCTTTTCCCAGACAATTGTGGTAAAACGATGACCTTTTTTTCAGGCCAATGTCTCTTAACATCTCAGCCCGTTCTTTTATAACACCTGGATCAATCTGGCCATCAAAGGACGCAGCAGCCGTTCCCGGTCGGCACGAAAAAGGAAATACATGAAGATAGGATACAGGCAAATCTTTGATAAGCGCACACGTGTTTTCATGTGCAACAATATTTTCTCCTGGAAATCCAGCCATTACATCAACACCGATTGCTGCAAGGGGGATTCTGTCATGAATAGATTTGATAAGATCAGAAAATTCTCGTGTGGTGTAGTGTCGATTCATTCTTCTCAAAATCCCGTCATCCCCGCTCTGGAGAGGGATATGAAAATGCCGGCAGAGCCACGGTTTGGCGGCTACCATTTCCATAAGACCTGCGTCTATTTCCTTTGGTTCAATGGAGCTGAGCCTTAAACGCACGGGGAGTTCTTCTTTCCCGATAGCGTTAAGCAACTTTTTCAGGTTCATTCCCCCTTCCAGATCAACACCGTATTTCCCGAGATGAATGCCTGTAAGCACAATCTCTTTGTAACCCTGGTCGGTGAGAGACTCGATCATGGACAGGACTTTCTCAGGAGCAAGGCTTCTATAGGGCCCCCTTGCGAACGCGACAATGCAATAACTGCAAAATGACTGGCACCCATCCTGGATCTTTAAATAGGCCCTGGTTCTATCGGGAAAACTTTTTATCTGAAGAAAATCAAAGGGCATCCCGGGCTTGAAATCATTTAAAGCAGTCATTTGTTGCCGTGAATCTGCCAGCGTCAGGAGAAGTTCCGGGATTTTCTCCTTAACGGTGTTGTCAGCAATAAGCCCGATTCCTTCTATTTGGCGAAGTTCGTCCGGAAAAACCTGTGCGTAACAACCAATAGCAGCGAATATCCCTTTCGGGTTCCCACGAATGGCCTTTCGGATCTCCTGCCTCGACTGGCGGCCAGCCTTTTGAGTAACGATACACGTGTTGACAACCGAAACATCAGCCCTCTCCCCATTGACTGCCTGGTGCCATCCGGCACGAGCCAGTGCATCCTTCAAATAAGCGGATTCATACTGGTTCACCTTACAGCCAAGGGTAATAATTTTGAATGAAGTGTTTGTCATTGGTTCATCTGAATTTACACCCAAATTAGAGGACTAATATTCGAATCTGACCCCGGAGGAATAGGCTTCGCATTCCACAGGGCAGGCGCAGGGATTGCGGAAAATAGCCATTTATGGACGCGCGCTATCAGCCATCAGCTTTCGGCTTTCAGCAAAGGACATTAAAAACAATGTGTTGGCTGATTGCTGTTCGCTGACCGCTGAAAGCTCCATCCAGAAATTGGTTGTTTCTGGATGGACACTAGCTACCAACTTCGTCTTTGACCTTAGGTCTTGCGCCTTTCGCCTTGTGCTCTATGACTTAGTTATCCACCCACCCCCCAGCACTCGCTCTCCCTCATAACAGACAAGCGCCTGACCGGGGGCAACAGCCCATTGGGGCTCATCAAAAATAAACTCCACCTTATCTGGAGAAATGACCTCAAGATGACCCGGCGCAGGTCTGTGCCGGTAACGTATCTGGGCCTGCGCCTCCGTAACTCTTTGGACAGGCGGCCCTCCTATCCAGTTGAATCCATGCGCCTCCAACTTGGTTAAGTAAAGAGCCTCCTTTCTTCCCACAACCACTTCATTTTTCCCCGGCCTGATTTCCTTCACATAATATGGACGAGACGAAGCGACCCCGATCCCCTGTCTCTGACCAATAGTATACCTGAAGGCTCCGGTATGCTGCCCGAGCACCTCACCGCGATTATTGATAATATTTCCAGACTCGTTCACCCCAGGGCCCCTTTGATTCTCAATAAAAGGACGATAGTCATTCTCCGGGATAAAACAGATCTCCTGGCTTTCGGAAACAGATTGAACAGGCAGCCTCATCTCAAGGGCCTGTTTTCGCACCTCGTCTTTGGTTATCTCGCCCAATGGGAAAACGGCCTTTGATAAAAAAGACTGATTGAGACGATGAAGAAAATATGATTGATCCTTACGGCTGTCTTTTCCCCTCAATAGTTCGAAATACTGATTTTCATCTTTTTTTCTGATCCTTACATAGTGGCCCGTGGCGATGTGATCAATTTCGTGCTGTTTTGCATAGTCGAAAAGAAATTCAAACTTTATCTTTTGATTACACATCACACACGGGTTTGGGGTAAGTCCCTTCAAATAGGTATCTACAAACGGGTCAATCACGCATCGACGAAATGTCTTTCTCAGGTCCAATACCTCTAAGGGGATCTCTAAATGCTCGCCAACCTGCTTAACGGCAGCGGTTCTCGCCTCTGTCCCTGAAAAGGAGTCTGACAGCAAAAAATGGAGTCCATAGACCTCCCACCCTGCTATTCTCAAAGAGGCTGCGGCCATAGCACTATCCACTCCTCCACTAAGGGCGACCACTACTGATGCAGTTTTTTTTCTCATTCCATCATTGCTCTTTTGGCCCGGGAACAGTTACTCTCATCTCCCGAGAAATGATAAATATTTCAGACAGGATTACAGGATTGACTTGATTTTATAAAAAAAGAATTAATACAGATCCTGTATATCATATATTCGTATCCTGGAAATAGGTTTTCATTTCAAACCCTGACCGAATCGGGCAATATCTCAATAAGTCGGGGCATTCCGAACCTTCCCCCTTTTGCAAAGGGGGATTGAGGGGGATTTTCTTAATATAGCCCGAATTCATTGAGAACTTACCGAATCGGTATGTAACTATATGTTTTTAAAGAATTTTGGTCCAGTTTTCCGCGGGATTGATTAACAGGAAATAAAAATTGTTGAGCAAATTTCCGATTGGTAACGCTTCAGGGAATGTGGAGAAGATCAGATTTTTTGTCAATTCAAAAAACCTGTCCCCCTACCATTGCAGAACAGAATCCGAACCGATGCTTGGAAAACCGGTTCATAACGATTTAGTATTCCCAGCCCAGCTTGAAGAGCACCCGGCTGTCATAATTCTCTCTCCCGTCCGCCGGGGAGTTGACCCAGTCGTAATTGTACTGAAGGGAAGCGAAAATATGGTGTACGATGGGTATTCGGATCCCCGTCCGTGTTCGCACCCGCCATACATCGCTGTCTTCAAAGCTTACAAAACCGCCATCATGATGGAAAACCTGCAGAACCTGATTGAAAAACCACATGTCAAAGTCAATGGCCCAGAACCCTGCGGCATAGTCCCGGTGGTCTTTGTTGTCAAAACTTGGTTGTGGCTCGCTGTAATCTTCACTCACATAGCTCGGGCCTATTTGCAGACTGAGATTCTTCTTCTTGGATTCCCAGACCTGGTAGCCCACGCCACCGGCCACGGACCACAACAAATCCAAATCCTGGAACTTGTCCTGTTCGGTCCGCCCGTTGCCAAAGAGATACCATTTCTCGGACATAAAACGATTATAATCGAGGTTGAGGAGGGAGTTGTCTGAGCTTCTTTCTCCATTGCTATTCTCCAGGTTATACTCGCCATAGAGGGTGACCCTATGAGGACGTTTTGAGAGTCCCAGTCGGAAATCGGCGTTGTACTTTTGGTTATCAGTGTTTCCATCCTCTATATCGGCTCCGGCGGTAACCCGGGCATTGAATTTCCATTTCTCAGGAGGCTTTGGTGGCTCTAAAGTCTTTACCTGGGACATGGCTATGGGCTCTGTGGCAGGCCCGGTTTCAGGCTTCAGTACAAGGGTGCCATCCTCTGCTGTAATAGCTTTACCCTTAAAGGTCTCTTTATCGGGGAGAGAGATCACCAGGATGTCTTCAGAGGTAAGCCGGGCCACCTGATCCCAGGCAATGGTGACCTTGCCCGCGTATGCAGTCTCGAAGACCAGTTTGCCCGATTCCATGGAGACTATCTTACCCTGGAGCCGGTCGCCGTTTTTCATGATCACCTCATCCGCATGGGCGTAACCCAGGAGCAGAACCGCCACGAGGAGGGTCATCCAGAAAGGCCTCAAGCATCGCCTCCCCTGTTTGAATGCTGTTTTCAAAGACGTCTTTTTTTGAAAAAGACCCCTACTGGATAGAATAGTTCTGGCCCTGGATTGGATTTTATATGCTGTCACAGGTTGCATCGAAGACTCCTTTCTTAAGTCATATCTTGTCT
>MVDB01000008.1 GCA_002050025.1 Desulfobacteraceae bacterium 4484_190.2 | reverse complement strand
TGCGTAGTGCGCATTTTCTGAGAGATCCGTAGCAAAAAGTATCTTTCTGATTTCAGGGATCATTCATTCACCTCCATATTATGAATGATATTGTCCATTTTTTTTTGAAATGGAAAGAAAACTCGCCGGCCGGCAATCCACAACGGCCGGCGAATTAAAGGTACTTTCTCATGTTTGAATACGAATTAGCCTTTCAGAGAGTATTTCTTAACAATGTCGTCGTAGTAGGCCTTCTCAGAAATAGTTCCCCAGGTTCCGACTACTTTCTGGAAATTCTTAAACGATTCATTGACTTTTTTGGCCATGGGATCCTTGGCCGCTTCTTCCTCCCGGACCTCTTCAGCTAATGGTCGTAAGGCGTTAAGTACCCTGTCGGGGAATTTGATTAACTCGACCTTATGCTTTGTAATCAGTTCCTGCAGGGCCGCTCCGTTTTGGGATTCAAACTGGGCCAGTGTCCATACCTCGCTCTCCATGCAGGCTGCATTAATAATCTGCTGAAGATCCTTGGGCAGTGAATCATATACCTTCTTGTTGAAAAAATACTCCAGATAGGTCCCTGGCTCATGCCAGCCCGGATAGTAGTAGTACTTGGCCGCCTGGTAGAAACCCATCCTGAGGTCATGGAGCGGACCTACCCATTCTGTTGCATCAATGACACCGCGCTCCAAGCTGGTGAAGATCTCACCACCAGGCGTGAGTACTACGGTCCCGCCTGCCTTGGCTATAACTTTGCCACCAAGGCCGGGGATGCGCATCTTCAGGCCTTTGTAGTCATCAATGGAATTGATTTTTTTGTTAAACCAACCTCCCATCTGTACGCCTGTTGAGCCACCCGGTCGTGGGACCAGATTGAACGGGGCATATACTTCTTCCCATAGCTTCAGGCCATCACCGCCATGAAACCATGCAGCCATACCCTGGGCATTCATGCCAAAGGGTACTGCCGCGAACCACTGGCATGCCGGGTTCTTGCCGGCCCAGTAATAGGCAGCGCCACTGCCGCATTCTACGGTCCCGTTGGATACAGCATCAAAGATACCCAATGGCGGCACCAGCTCGCCTCCCGCAAAGACCTTGAGCTTGATACGACCACCAGAAAGGTCTTCAATCCGCTTGGCCAGACGCACAGCCCCCGTCTGCAGTACCGGAAGTCCTGGTGGCCATGTGGTGACCATTTTCCAGTTGTAGGTCTTTTTGGCCAGGACCGCGGGTGCTTTAATCGCTGTGGCTGCAACCGCAGCGGCAGCTCCAACACCTGCCTTTTTCAAAAAATCACGTCTCTTCATCACATACCTCCTCTTTTAAGGGTTAACATTAGGAATTTCAGGAATTCCTCAATTCCATAATTCCTTACTTAATTCACAATTACAATAGCTCCTCTGCCTCACCCCCCAAAAACAACCTTTGGAAGCCAAGTAGCCAATTGAGGGAAAAACGCCACAATCCCCAGACCAATAAGTTGAAAGCCAACAAAGGGAATAATACCGCGATAAATATGCCCGGTGGTTACCTCAGGGGGTGTCACAGCCTTGAGATAAAACAGGGAAAACCCGAATGGCGGCGTCATGAACGACGTTTGGAGGTTTACAGCCAGGAGAATACAAAACCAGACCGGATCAAAACCGAATTCGAGCATAATCGGTGCCAGGACCGGCACATGAATAAATGTGATTTCAATAAAATCGAGGAAAAATCCGACTATAAAGATGACGCCCATGACAATGGCCAAGACCATGCCGTGGCTGTACTTGTTGGCCAATGACCCGAGGAACTCCCTGACAAGGGTATCGCCGTTAAGTCCCCTGAAGACAAGGCCAAAGGCCGCGGCCCCGCACAGGATAATAAAAACCATACAGGTCAGACGGACAGTAGTGATCATGACATCATGCAGCAGTTTCATGCTGAACTTTCGATTGGCAATGGCCAAAATGGTTGCACCAACACCGCCCACGGCCGCGGCTTCTGTTGGCGAGGCAATGCCGGCGAAGATGGAGCCCAGAACAGCCACCATTAAAAAAAGTGGGGGGAACAGGGCCTTTCCTATCCTGACTAAAAGGTCACGTCGTGATATGGCGTCAAGTTCCTCTTGCGGAATTGGCGGTGCAATGCCCGGTCTGAGATATGCTGCAATGAGAATGTAGGTCATATACAGAGCCACCAGAAGCAGTCCCGGTAAAACCGCGCCCATGAAAAGGTCCCCTACCGAGACACCCACAATGTCCCCGATGAGCACGAGTACGATGCTCGGAGGGATGATCTGGCCCAGGGTCCCGGAAGCAGAAACCGTACCCGTGGCTAGTTCCTTCTGGTACCCGCGTCTCAGCATGGTGGGCACGGCCAATAGACCCATGGTGACAACCGTGGCCCCCACAATGCCTGTCGATGCCCCTAGCAAAGCTCCCACAACCACCACCGAGATGGCCAACCCCCCGCGCAGGCGTCCAAAAACCAAACCCATGGTTTCGAGAAGTTCTTCGGCCAGGCCCGATCGTTCCAGCATGACACCCATAAATACGAAAAGGGGGACAGCAATGAGCGTTACGTTGGTCATACGGCCCCAGATGCGCAGGGGCAGAAGATCAAAAAAAGACCACCCAAAACCGATCAGGCCAAAGAAAAGAGATGTGCCCAAAAGAGTAAAGGCCACGGGGAATCCGGCCATCAGCAAGATGGTCAAGGCGAGGAACATCCATGCCGCCAGATATTCCATCAGGATGTATTCTCCTCTGCCTCAGGCTTCTCAATACCGAGTATCTGGAAAAGGCTGTGAATGCCCATAGAAAGACTTTGAAGGGTCAGGAATAAAAAACCTAGGGTAATAGTCCCTTTGATTAGAAAACGCAAAGGAATGCCTCCGGGATCGGGCGAACACTCCATGACCAGCCATGAGTTATGCGTAAACTTCCACGAGGTGATGACAACCATAATACAACCAGGCAGAGCAAAAAAAATCACGCCTACCAAATTGGTCCAGGCCTGGCCCATAGGCCCCAGGCGCTGATAAATGATATCCACCCGGACATGGCCATCGTGGAGCAGGGTATAACCGGCCCCCATGAGAAAAATAACGCCGAAAAGATGCCATTCCAATTCCTGGGTGAATACGTAACTGGTGTTAAACAGGTAGCGCATGACTACATCGACAAACACTACTGCGACCAGCCCCAGCGTCACCCAGGCTACTCCCTCGCCAATCCATTCGTTTACAGTATCTATCCAGCGGCACAACGTCTTAAGAGCGTTCATTAGTAATTCCGCCTAAATTCAGTGTAATTTGTTATGCATGTTGGAAGTTTGCTTATTTTATCAATAAATTTTGGCTGTAATAGAAAAATACCCCATAGTCCTCCTTTGCAAAAGGGGGATTGAATTGGAATGTACAGACTTATCTCGATGTTACTTTTAATACACAAAGGACTTTGAAAAGTAAAGTGGATTCTTTAAAAAAGACCGGGAACTCATTGAAGGGTAAATTTTTTAGGTCAATTTAAGCAATTCGTCCACGCCAAAACTAATTACCTCAACCCGTTCACAAAAAGGCAATTTTCCCTTTACGTCCAAGCTCTTTTCCGTTATAAGTAGCAGCATATAATGAATTTCCATTCATTTCAATAAAAGGTAACTTCTCAAAGAGTACGGGCATTCCTAACCTTCCCCCTTTTACAAAGGGGGATTGAGGGGGATTTTTTTAATACAGCCCTAATTTATTGAGAACTTACAATAAAAGCCCTTAACTTGTTGCGAAATAGGCATTGTTTATTGTTATATTGACGAATCGAGAAAGGAGTTATCATGAAAGAAATAGTCATTGTTTCTGCATGCCGAACGGCCGTAGGGGCCTTTGGTGGAACTTTGCGCGACTTGAACGCCCCCATTATTGGAAGCGTCGTTATGAAAGAAGCAATCAAACGGGCCGGAATTGAACCCGGCATGATTGATGATGTTCGTTTCGGGTGCTGCATGGAACCGGTTGACGCTCTCAATGTATCCCGTGTCGCTGCCCTCATGGCCGGCATACCCGATAATGTCACGGCGGTTACCATTAACCGTGTCTGTACATCGGCAATGGAGGCAATTATTTCAGGGATGGCCATGATCCAGGTGGGGATGGCCGATATCATCCTTGCCGGGGGTATGGAACATATGTCCGGCATACCCTATGTCGTACCTGGTGCCCGCTGGGGCTGCCGCCTGCAGGATCATGTGTTTGTGGATGCCATGATCCATGCCCTCCATTGCGGATCACACCTGATACCTCATCCCGAAGACGGGCCTGTAAAAGAAGGCATGCCTTTGGAGCTTTTTAAGGGAAAACCGTACATCATGGGGCATACCGCTGAATTTGTGGCCCAGTTGTATAACATCAGCCGGGAAGAGATGGATGAAATTGCACTGCGGAGTCACAACAATGCTGAGAGGGCCACACTGGAAGGTGATTTCGCAGAGGAAATTGTCCCTGTTGAGGTGCCGCAGAAAAAGAAAAAACCGCCAATTATATTTGATAAGGATGAACATTTCCGGCCGGGTCTTACCATGGATCAATTGGCCAAACTCCCACCAGCCTTTGTCCCAAAGACAGGTAAGGTGACTGCAGGAAACTCATCAGGGCTTAACGATGGCTCCAGCGCCATGGTCATTATGTCGGCTGATAAGGCCAGGGAATTGGGTATTGAGCCCATTGCGCGTATACGGGCTACAGGTCGTGGCGCCTGCCATCCCTCGGTCATGGGTTTAAGTCCCGTCCCTGCCGTCAAAAATCTGTTAGAAAAAAATCCTGACCTCAAGTTGGAAGACTTTGAGCTGATTGAGCTAAACGAGGCCTTTGCTGCCCAATATTTAGGATGCGAAAAGGAACTGGGATTGAACCGGGAAATCACCAATGTAAATGGTTCCGGCATTGGATTGGGTCACCCGGTAGGATCAACCGGATGCCGCATCATGGTAACCCTCCTTTACGCCATGAAACACCAGGGCAAAAACCTGGGCATGGCAACCCTTTGCGGAGGTGGGGGTGTTTCCATGGCATGTGTATTGGAGATGATTTAGTGCCCTTGAAACCCTTACCTGAACCTGACAGTAAACTTGAACGCGCCCTGGGGTTAGTCCGGGGCTCTATTGCATCTTCCTTCCTTTTCTCCACCTTGCTGGCATGTAACGTAATTCAGACGGCAAGCATTGTAATTAAGCTATTTTCCCAAACGGCTTTCCGCCGGATCAACCGCTGGATAGCGAACCTGTGGTGGGGTTGGTGCGCCCTGGTAGCCGAAAAGGTCTACGGCACAGAATTTATCATGAGCGGCGATGATGTGCCGGTGCGTGAGAACGCCATTGTTGTTTTAAACCATCAGGCCATGGCGGACATTACTGTGATGTTCTCCTTTGCGCGTTCCAAAAAGCGCCTCGGTGATTTAAAGTGGTTTGTCAAGGATGTTTTCAAGTATGTGCCGGGCGCTGGCTGGGGAATGCTCTTTCTTGATTGTCTCTTTGTCAAACGCAACTGGATGGATGACCGCGATCACATTCATCGTGTGTTTGAGAAAATCATGAACTATAATATTCCGTTGTGGCTCATGGTCTTTGGTGAGGGTACACGCGTGAGCAAATCGAAAATCGTCCTCAGCCAGCAGTACGCCGGGAAACGCGGCTTCACGCCTTTACAACATGTGCTATTTCCCCGCACAAAAGGGTTTGTTGCTACAGTTCAGGCACTAAACGGGCATGTGATGGCCGTCTATGATGTTACGATCGGCTATGTTGAAGGCGTGCCGACTCTATGGCAATGGATAAAAGGGTATGTACGCCGGGTGAACGTTCACGTACGGCGTTTCCTCATTGACGATCTCCCCGAAGAAAAGGACGCTATCTCTGCCTGGCTTGTGAGGCTTTACGAAGAAAAGGATGCACTGCTCGACTTCTTCTACCGGAACGGTTTCTTTCCTACCAGCTTACCGACCCCAGGAAAAGCGTCAAAGTAGGATGTAATTTGGCCAATATAGTATATTTTCAAGACGACTCAATCTCGTGATAGATTTGCTCGATGTAAGGCTATTTTGGTTTAGCTCAATTGAGTTTATAGGTGGCTCGCATAGTTTCCGCATTTTCTCTGATTTCTGCATGATCTTTGGTCATCATCGCCCACCCGTACCAATAAGCATAATCCGGGTTCACGTGAAAAAACCCCTGGTAGGTCCTCATGCGATGCTTCATATACATCTGAAACAATACTTGTTCAATATGTGATGCCTGTTCCAGATTGCCTCCGCCGGTTCTCATAAAGTAGAAAAAATCGGGATAGGCAAACAAGTAGTTGTCCGGTTTTGTAAGAATGCCGTCCGCATAAAGTCCTGCCACCATATTGATTGCATCTGCCGTCAACCTGTCAGCATTCTTCATCATTGAATCGCCCATTTCAAGTTGTTTACGGGCAAAATCTATCGAGTGGCATTTATTGCAGGTTTTTATCATTTTTTCGCGTTCCTTTTCCCAGGACTCCTGGGTTAAGCGAACAAAATCCAGCGCCTTAATCGTTTCATATCGCTTTGTGGGTTTTCCGGTTTCCGGGCTTAAAACACCCAGGGCCTTTAATATGGTAACCCTGTCAGCCGCCCACTGTGGATCTTCAGGTAATGGCAGTCTTACCCCCATAAATCCCCATGCAGTTCTGTTTTCGTGATTTCCTTCCGGCATATGACAATCCTGGCATTTTGGCGCGGCAGAGGATTCGGGGAGATATCCATCTTTTCTGGTGAACCAACGGCTGCCATGTTTGGAGCTGCTCCACATTTCCCACTGGGGGTGGTCATACCCCATATGGCACTGCTGGCAAGCCCTTGGATCTAACGCCTCTTTCTTGGAAAAGCTGTGCCTTGTATGACATTCGTCACAGGAATTATTCCGATAACGCTGCCCTTTTTCCCTTAGTTCCTTTTTCTGGACATCGGTTTTTATGCCCATGTTGTGACAGCCTCCACAACCTCCGCCGCCTTCCATCAACTCATCAGGTTCAACATGGGTCACTGCCATAGCATTCAATGATGACCAGCCGAAGTTGTGTTTACCCTTAACAAACTGTTCGAACTGTTCCTCATGGCACTCAGCGCATACGCGTTCATCCGGTAAAGTCACAAGATTGGCATCTTCTTCGTTTTTGTGATTTTCACCATGGCAGTCCGAGCAGGTGATATCCTCCTCAAAATGCCGGCTTGACCTCCAATCAGCAACTTGACCAGGCATAATTTTTTCATGGCATTGGACACACGAGGTTTTACTTTCAGGCGTTTCTTCTGACAATGCTTCATTCAAAAAAAGTGCGCCACCTATAACAAATGTTGTAATTATAAGGATCGATGCTGACTTTCTCAGTCTCATTTTTGCCTTCCTTCATGGCGTAGTTATATTATTCTTTTTCAAATCATCGAATTCGTCCCGTGTCTGGCGTGAATCATAAATAATGGGCAATTTTTTTACCTTTTCAGAATGCTTGTCAAGCTCAAATACATCCATACATTCAAACTCTACATGATTTTCATTCCTCATCTTCCAATCATATACGAAATGTGCGGCTATGCGATTTTTGACAGAAGAGCTATAGTAAATATCTTTCAAAGTGATTTTTGATGCCAATGTATCTTCAAAGAGTTCAGGATAAAAATCACTCCAGATATTCAACGGTTTTTAACCTCCTGCCAATTCGATATTCTATGTGCAGTTTGAGAACCGACTTGATTTCACGAATCATCTCATCGCTGAAGTCAAACGCCTCTACTTCATTCCACGGGTCCGACTGGATAGTCTTTAATCCCTTTACTGTATCATGATCCAACCCGGGGGAAAGCTTAGATTCCTGCTGACACTTCAAACAGGCAATACCTCCTTTGGTTCTTTTAAAAACCGCCCTGCCCTCACCTGTATATATTCTTCCGCAACTACAGCACTTATCAAAATCAATACCATATCCTCCAAGTGCCATTGCTCTTGCCTCAAACTGGATACGCAGTAAATCTTTCTTCCTTCCCTTGTCTATTTCAAAAAATGAGTTCTTCAACAACTCAAACATCTTATTGTCGGTTACCCCCAAAGGAAAAAGAACTTCCGTTAGCTCAACCACATAGCTCGCTAAAGACAAACTTGAGAAGTCGGATCGAAGACCTGAAAATGCATCAATCAGTTTGCCCGAATGAAGGAAATGGAGATCTCCCTTCCTTTTCAGTTCATATTCCAAACTTGTCAAACAGAAAAGGTCAAGACAATTGGCAAAGCGTCTCTTGCTTCTTCGCGCCCCTTTTGCTACTCCTTTTAGTCGCCCCCTGTCAGACGTGAAAAAAGTGACCAGGAGATCGGATTCACCAAATTCCTTGATTCGCATAATTATCGCAGGGGAAATGTGGGTGTTCATCAAATAATATCTCGGAAATTGTACAATTTGTAAAAATGTTTCTTCGAGGCCTGAGCTTTTGCCTCATATGTGGAACAATAGAGGGCGTAAGGCACAAGGCGCAAGGTCGTCGAATAATTGTTTTTCCTTTTGCCTTGAGCCTTATGCCTTACGCCTCAAAGCCAATATTCCAACCCCGCCATGGAGGGACAGAGCGAAACGGAGGTCAGTTTGTCCTTCAAGGGCCATGGATAGATCAAATAAGTCATCCTGATTCTGCGCCTATCCGTCGAGGTATTCCTTCCCTGCCTCTTCTGCCAGCTTGAACTTTTGCACCTTACCGCTTCTTGTCATGGGAAAATCTGAGACGATTTTAAAATAATCAGGCACTACTCCAACATCCATATTTCTCTTAACATATGCCGCAAGGTCATCAACGGCTAGTTGACACCCTTCCCTTACCCTAACCCATGCTGCAACTTCCTGTCCCTTTTCCGGGTGAGGAAATCCAAAGACCTGGGCCTCAGATACTTCAGGCAGTTTGTATATGATTTCCTCCGCTTCAACCGGGTAGATCTCAACACCATCTCTGATAATGACATCCTTTAGCCGACCAGTGATCTTCACATACCCTTTTTCGTCCATTTTTCCAAGGTCCCCCGTGTGGAACCAGCCGTTCCGGTCGACTGCAGCAACTGTAGCCCCTGGCATTTTGCAGTACTCTTTCATTAAAAACCCTTTTGTACAGAGCTCACCCTGGGATTCAGGCGGAAGGTCTTCACCGGTGGCAGGGTCCACTATTTTAACCTCATTGCAGGCCAGTGGCATCCCGATCGTTGAAACCCTCAATTCGATCGGATCATTCGGGTTTGTCATGGTAATCCAGGAAGAAGTCTCAGTAATGCCGTAAGCCACAGTAATATCAGAGACGCCAATATCCTCTACAAGGCTTCTCATTAATTCCATCGGACAGGGGGCACCGCCGATTATTCCTTTCTGAACAGTTCTCCACTCTTTTTTCTGAAATTCGTGATGTTCTAAAAGGGAAATGATCATACTGGGAGAGGCATAAATAGCCGTACAACTTTCTTCGTAAATGGCTCCGAGTATCCTGGAAGGATCAAAGGTCTGACAGGGTATTATAAGGGCAGCCCCCCTCAGAAGCCCTGCCAGTGCGATGCACGTATTTCCGAACATATGAAAAAGAGGAAAGAAAAGGCAGAGACGATCCGTGTGATTAATTCCCTGACGCTTTGTAGAAAACATTGACTTGTTGATAAGTCCCAAATGATCCACCACTACCCCTTTGGGCTTGCCAGTAGTGCCTGACGTATACATGATGGCCACAGGATCTTCCGGATTGACTGCACTTTCCATCCGGTTGAGCACCCCTGGATCAACTGCTCCCCCAATGGCCCTTAATTCACTCCAGGGTGTCATTTCAGGGTAGGATTTGTCAGCAATCACAAACACGTGTTCCAGGGTTGGGATTTCATTTTTTAACTCTAATACTATTTTTACATATTCTTCATCTTCCAGGCCTTTTGCCATGATAATGCCACGGCATTCGGACTGTTCAAGTATAAAACGACGGTCATCTCTTCCTGCACCTGGATCAATCGGCACAGTGATCGCTCCCATCTTTGCCAGTGCCAGCATGGATATGATCCACTCCGGAATGTTCGGTGCCCAGAGGGCTACTTTATCACCTCTCTGGATACCCGCTTTTATGAGCCCATTGGCAATATGACCAATTTTCCTCAACAAAAGACCATAGTCGTACCGGACACCCATTTCCGTGTAAATAATCGCATCCGTTTCGGGGTGTTCCTGCGCAATCGTATTTATTGCTTGTCCTATAGTCTTTCGGATAAAGTCCATAACTGTGTTTTCCTTAAAAAAATTTACCTTTGATATACATGACTCTAACCTGTACAAACCGGTCGTAGTGTAGCGAAGATCCACCTTTAGTGAAGATAAAGCAGAGAACCAATTCAGGAATTACAAATTGAGGCATTAAGGAATTCAGTATGAAAAATATTCCTTTAAACCAGTACCCAGTACCAAATACCACCGCACTTGAGTTCGATTCAATTGCGGTCTAAGTGAGTACCACTAAAGCATCCACACCCACGGGTCTACTCCCGGAGATAATCACAGGATTAATGTCAATCTCTTTGATTCTCTCATTCTCTAAACCTATACGGCCCACGGTGATCAAAATTTCCGAAAGCGCATCCAAGTCCGCCGCTTCCATACCGCGGACAGCCTCCAGTATCTTGTGGCCTTTAATGTCCTGCATCATTTCTAAGGCATCTCTTTTTTCAAGAGGGGCTACGCGAAAAGAGATGTCCTTCAATATCTCGGTAAATATTCCTCCAAGGCCAAACATGACGCATGGACCGAACTGGGTATCACGGGTTAAACCTATAACTAACTCCCGTTTTCCTTTTACCATCTCCTGGACCAAAACTGCCTTCTCACTCCCATCCATGTTGGTCATAATTTCCTCGAAGGCTCCCCTGGCCTCCTTGTCACTTCTTATGTCCACCCTGATCAGACCCTTTTCTGTCTTGTGGGAGATTTTATAGGAGCATCCCTTTAAAACAAGCGGATAACCAATTTCTTGTGTGGCCTTGGTGAGGTCCTTCACATCGTCAACAAGCACTTCCCTGGTCACCGGTATCTGGTATGCAGCCAGTACCTGTTTGGATTCATACTCAGAAAGTGTTTTTCGCCCCTCTTCTAATGCCTTTTCTATTATTTTCATTCTTACCTCCAAAGCTGTTCAGTTTTATCTATTCTGTCCATTTGCCCTTTCAAGAAATTTCTGGCGCTCTTGCAAGAGAGATAGAGACCAGGCTGCTTTTTCGATTGTTTGATAAACCATGATCATATTTTCCTTCTCAAACCTTTTTCCGATCTCTTTAACTTCAGGGCCGTAAAGCCAGGCAACCACCGGCTTTTTATGTTCCCTTAAGACTACTTTGTTCAAACTCTCTGAGACATCAAGGGAACCAAAAGCGGGAAGACCGGGAGCAATGCTGATACACAGGACTCCATCAACATTATCATCATCCAGAACCGCCTTCAGTGCTGTCGCATAAACACTCCTCAGATCATGTCTCATGACCGCAGGCCAGATATCCAATGGGTTACCAAGGGGCATCCATTCCGGAGAAAACTCCGCAATGGTGCTGGTAGTCTTTTCAGAAAGGGAAGCCATTTTGAGGCCATATTTATTAAACGCATCACTTGCAATAATGCCCCCCGCTCCGGTGACCGTTATGACAGCTATCCTGTTTCCCTTCATGGGTGGCTGATGCAGAAGTGTCTTGACTGCATCATGCATCTGGCCATCCTCATCAAGAAAATGGATTCCGGCCTGTTTCAGACTGGCTTTATAAATCCGATAGTGGCCTGCCATTGTCCCGCTATGCGAAGCCGCGGCCTTTGCCCCGGTTTCACTCTGTCCTGTCTTAAAGGCGATTATCGGTTTTTCCTTTGCATAACGGGCAGCTAATGAAATAAACTCCCTTGCCTGTTCCAGTCCCTCCATATGTATGACAATGATCTTAATATCCGGGTCATCTCCCAGGTATTCGAGTGCTTCATAAAACCCGATATCACAGGCATTACCAATATCTATGCCCTTTCCTATCGGGCCACTGAAAATTGTGGAACCCACAAAGAAGATACCAGACTGGCAGATCAGGCCAACCGGCGCCTTATCCCACATTAGAGGCATAAAGGAGGTGGTGAAGTTATTGAAATTATTCACCACGCCAAGGGTGTTGGGACCTAATATCCTCGCGCCATTATCCCTGGCCAAAGCCACTATCTCGCGTTGAAACGCCTTGCCCTGATCATCTGCATCTGCAAACCCCTGAGTAACTACGATAATGGCCTTGACACCGGTTTCTACGCATTCTGTAACGGTCTTCACCACCAATTCCCGCGGCAGACTGATGACAGCCAGATCTATCTTTTGATCCACTTTTTTGACATCATCGTAGGCCTTTATCCCCAGGATTTCATTAGCATACGGGTTAATAGGAAATATCTTACCTTGGTAGCCATAATTGATCATATTCTCCATCAGATTATATGAACCGGGCCCGCTCCTGCGGCTGATCCCGATAATGGCCACACTCTGGGGCTCCATAAAATACTTCATAAAATATCCTCTTACCCGGTTTGCAGTTTTTTATATTTCCACAGATTAACCATAGCCCTTGCAGCCCTCTCGGGCGTGGGATAATTGACCATGGCACCTGACTCCTCAAGACGGCGTATCTCATCATCCCATATGCCTGGGGGAGCAGATATACAAGTTATAAACGGTTTTTTTTGCCTCCAATCCATTATGAAATTACTAATCTCCTTTAACACATCTATGTTGGCAGAGGCGAACATTATGAGAAGGAGAATCCCATCCACGTTCTCATCATCCATTACCGCCCGGATTATTCGTCCTGTCGCAGATGAGTCATACCAGGCAGGCCCCATGTCCACCGGATTAGTTCTCAGGGCAAGGGGAGGCAAATACTCATTAATCTTTTGTTGAGTCAGCTCTTCAAAATCGACTATCATGAGGTCATTTGCCTCACAAACGTCACAGGCCGCCATGCCCGGCCCAGCCTGACCGGATAAGACAGCTATACCTGGTCCATCAGGGATAGGGCACACTGCCATAGCCTTGGCAGTGTCTAATAATGTTTCAGTATTATTGATATTCAATATCCCCACCTGGCTGAATGCTCCGATATAAACCTCATGCCTTCCGGCCAAAGATCCGGTGTGGGATGAAGACGCCTGATCACCTACCACGGCGCTACCAGTCTTGTATGCAATGATAGGCTTTTGCCTGCGGTATTTCTTTACAGTTTCAATCAAATCCCGTGGTTCGTCAATACCTTCAAGATAAAGGATAATTACCTTTGTATCGGAATCATCCATCAGATATTCGATTAAATGGGGAAAATCCACATTCAACCGATTACCCAATCCCACTATCTTACTGAAACCTACATCCACCCTCATGCCCATAAAACCCAGCAGGTGGGATATTCCGCCACTCTGGCTAGCTAAGGCAATTGTACCCTTTTTTAATCGAGAGAACTCCGGGGTGAACGAGGCATTGAGATCTGCATGGAAATTTATCATGCCAAAGGTATTGGGTCCGATAACCGGTATCCCGGCCTTATTGGCAATGGCTGCAATTTCCTCGTGAAGATCCGCGCCTGCCGGATCATCAATCTCCTTGAAACCTGCCGTAATCAGCACAATACCTTTTATACCCTTGTCGGCACATTCCCTAAATACACCTGGAATTAATTTGGCAGGTAGCGCCACAATAGCCAGATCGACCTGACCATCATAATCGGAGATAGACGTGGACACTTTTATGCCCATGATTTCAGCCGTCCCTGGATTTACCGGAACAATCTTGCCGGCAAACCCTCCTTTAATCAAACTCTTCATTACATGAAATCCAAGTTTGGCTTTTTTATCCGAGGCCCCGATAACGGCTACAGATTCTGGAGCAAACAGGATCTTCATGTTTTTCGCTTTCTTGTTCATAGGGCTTTTTTTCTCTTTGAATACAATGTCAATTCATACTCCGACGCTATTTCATTCCAACATCGGCCGTTTCCAGCTTGTTTACCACCCACTCGAAGACATCCTTCTCTTCCTGGCTCAGAAGGGAGAGAAACATGCCGTTATTGTCGTGATAGAGTTCAGTCAACTCCTCCCTCAATCCCTCTGCCTTTGCCGTGAGGTGAACCCTTATGGCCCGCCTATCTCCAGGATCGTCCCTTCTCTCTGCAAGATCGTCCCGCTCCATACGATCAAGAAGTCCTGTCAGAGTGGCCTTATCCAAAGCAACCTTCGAAGCCAAGGCGCTAATTAGCATACCATCTTCTTTATAAAGGGCGGTAAGCAGGAAAAACTGGGTGGTGGAGAGTCCGTACGGTGCCACCTTTTCACGCGTGATCCTGGACATTTTGCGTGCAACTCTACCAACTTGAAAACAAAGGCAATCTTTGAAAAGCATGGTTATTCCCCGATATATAATTAAGTATTCATAAAGTATGTATACAAATTATATTCATATAAATTCCATGTTTTCGGGGTATCTGTCAAGGGAGATTCGAAACCACCCGCCATAATGCTGTCGGAGCATACCAGTATTTGCCACTCCCTCTTTAAAGAAACAACACAACTTTAGATGGGGAGTGGAGGCGCTTTTCCGATGGATTGTCCAGGATTTTATCTTGCTTTCACCAATTGTATTTTGATAGTCTTAACATGACGTTTCTTGCCAACATGGAGCGAGAAGAGCATTTTTGTGTTCAGGTCAGGATTATCCCAAGGGTGAGCGCTTCGCCTCTGGGAATCAGTGATGTCAACTAAATTTGAGAAAGGCCACAACAAAGTGATAACTGTTGTCTTCCTCGAAGAATTAGCTGATGAAATCAGAACACTGCTGTAAAAAAATGATACAGATAAATAATGAGGTTTAACATTGTTTGAGCTTGCTGCCATATTTGGAGGGTCTTTTATCCTGGCCCTTTCCGGGGCCCTGATGCCGGGTCCGCTTTTGACCGTCACAGTCGCCGAATCGGCCCGTATAGGTTTCAGGGCAGGGCCGCTTCTCATCACGGGCCATGCCGTGCTTGAGTTTCTATTAGTGATAGCCATTGTCGTGGGGTTGGGGCCTTTTCTCAAATCTCCTTCAGTCATGGCTATTATCGCCCTTTTTGGAGGTGGGATGCTTCTATGGATGGGAGTTGATATGGTCCGAAATTCAAGCGCACTCTCATTGAACCGGCAAGACACAGGGAACAATGGAAAACGCACCCCCCATCCGGTGCTTGTTGGGATTCTCACGAGCCTTTCTAATCCTTACTGGACCCTATGGTGGGCTACCATCGGGTTGGGGTATCTCATAGCTGCCATGAAGTACGGTGCTAAGGGAATTGTCGTCTTTTTTTTAGGTCATATCGCAGCTGATTATGCCTGGTATGCACTTATTTCTCTCGGAATAACCCGGGGTAAAAAGCTTTTAAGGGACAGAAGCTACCAGATTATGATCCGGTTCTGCGGCATTTTTCTCATCGGGTTTGGAGGATGGTTTCTCTTGTCTGCCAGGGAGTATTTGATTAGAGGCTTTCCAGGGCATAGTGGCTGACAAGGTGGACGAATGCGAATTTCATCCTACGCCCCATTTTTTATCCGACGCAGCTCTATCTTTACTGCATTGGCCCTATCCATACATTCCAAATGAAAAAATCCTAAAGCATTATGCTTTGAATCAGGAATGCATTAGAATCGAAGTGTAAAGAAAAAAGTTTCGTCATGTCTGTAACCGCAACAATTCTCCTTCTAATTTCCGCTTTCACCCATGCAGGCTGGAACTTCATCAGTAAAAAGGAGCATCCGACTCAAGCCTTCTACCTGGTGGCCAATACCATCGGTGTTATCTGCGTCTTGCCCATTCTTTGTTTTTACTGGAACGTAATTCCCCTCATTCCCCGATCTGTGTGGATCATTGTGGTAATGTCCGGTTTTTTTCTGGCTGCTTATCTGCAAGCTCTTGCGGGAGCTTATCGCACCGGTGATATATCCATTGCGTATCCCATGGCAAGAGCTTTGCCCGTTATTTTCGTTTTCTTTTTCACTCTAATTCTGGGAAAGGGACAGATGTTAGGCATCTGGTTTGTCCTCGGTGCAATTCTCATCGTCGGTGGATGTATCATACTGCCCATACAAGCGTTTGGGGATTTCAATGTATCAAACTACAAAAGCCTGTGTTGTTTTTTTGCCGTTCTGGCTGCCGTTGGCACCGCAGGATATACGGTAGCGGATGATATAGCTCTCCGCTATCTCAGAGAAATCCCGGGAAGACCTTTTAACCCTGTCGAGGGGACATTGGTCTATATGGTGCTGGAAGGAATCAGCTGTTCGCTCTGGCAGAGCGTATTCGTGATGTTCAGCTCGCGTGAACAACAAAGAATGACGGATGTCTTGCAATCCTATAAAAGACCGGCTGCAATGACCGGAATTGGAATCTATCTCTCCTATGGGCTTGTCCTCG
>MVDB01000112.1 GCA_002050025.1 Desulfobacteraceae bacterium 4484_190.2 | reverse complement strand
CGGAGTTTACCCCTGGCCCAGACCTGACTTTCAGTGGGTAGTTTTATGATCTGTGCCTTCAAAGCATTGCAACGTAAATGCCCTGTGCCGTGCAAGTCGCACCTTCCGACCCCGTCCCGGTCTCGGGACGGGGAGGGCTGGCCGTAAGGGTTTTATCCTCAAGTTATTGAGAAGAGACAAAATGACTTTTCAATCTAGCAATTTTATGGCAAAAGAAGTTAGCGCCTGATGGGTTAGTAAAACAAATATTCCAGCTCTTCATCTTGTTTACGCTGAAAGCCTTCTTTGCGGGCAGATCAAAGGCACGTTCTTGTGCGTGGGTTCTTTATTTTTGAAAGGGATAAGTATCGTGGGTAGCGGATATAAAAAAACGGTGGTCATTACGGGTGGGTCAAGAGGCATAGGCCGTTCAGTGGCTTTGAGGTTTGCAGAAGACAGGCCCAGAATAATTATTGCACATTATGATCCTGATGAAGTGGAGGCTGATAAGACGCTGGATGAATTGGCCCAACGAGGTGTGATTGCAGAGAGCCATAAGATAGACGTATCTTCCTTTGAACCTGTTGCTTCCTTTTTTAAAGGTATCTTTTTGAAGTATGAGAAGATAGATGTGCTTATAAATAATGCCGGAATCACCAGGGATGCCCTTCTGATGCGGATGACTGAGGATGAGTGGGATACTGTCATTAGAGTCAATCTGAAGAGCGTGTTTAATTGCACCCACGCAGTAGTGAGATCAATGATCAAACAGAGAGGGGGCCGCATTTGCAATATAGCTTCGGTCGTTGGTCAGATAGGAAATGCGGGACAGGCAAACTATGCTGCTTCTAAGGCCGGAATTATGGGGTTTACCAAGACCATTGCAAGGGAAGTAGCAGCGAGGGGAATTACCGTGAATGCTATTGCCCCCGGATTTATTGATACTGAGATGACTTCTGTACTTCCTGAAAAAGTCAGGGAAATTTTTGTCAGGCAGATACCTTTGGGCAAAATGGGCAAACCGGAAGATGTGGCGGAGGCAGCTTACTGGCTTTGCTCGGATGCGGCGAGTTATATTACAGGTCAAATCATCCATGTAAATGGTGGTATGTATATGTGAGGCTCTTTGGAATTAATTTTGTTGTTAAGAAGATAAAAATTTTAGGAGGTAATGTTACATGGCAACCGTTGAGGAGAAAATTAAAAAGATTATATGTGAACAGTTAGATGTGGCTGAAAAGGACGTTGTTCCCGAGGCTTCCTTTGTTGATGATCTGGGTGCTGATTCGCTGGATCAGGTGGAGCTCATTATGGCAATGGAAGAAGAATTTGATATCTCTATCCCGGATGAAGATGCAGAAAAGATAGGGACCGTACAGGACGCGCTTAACTACGTTAAAAATGCCTCAGGAGAGTAGGTGGAACAGCCTGCAAGGCGGTGTATCCTGAGAGAGTATTATTAGAAAAGGAACAGTAAAATGACCAGAAGGGTTGTGGTGACTGGCTTAGGTATGGTCACCCCTTTAGGTACAGGCGTTGAAAAAAACTGGGAAGCCGCATGTTCCGGCAGGAGTGGGATTGGATCTATCACTAAGTTTGACGCTTCTTCTTTTCAGTCCCAAATAGCCGGTGAGGTGACGGATTTTAGATCTGAAGATTTCATGGATAAGCAGCAGATCCGGCGGTTCGATATATTCATCCATTATGCTATGGCTTCAGCCAGGATGGCGATGGAGGATTCGGGGCTGAAGATTGATGCTTCCAACGCCTATCGGGTTGGGTGCGTAACCGGATCGGGCTTAGGTGGTCTGGGCATGCTGGAACATTTTCATAAGGTCCTCCTGGAAAAGGGCCACCGCAGGATTAGTCCGTTCTTTATCCCTGGCATAATCGCAAATATGGCCCCCGGACAAATTGCCATAGAGTTTGGGACAAAGGGACCCAACTTATCCATAGAGACAGCCTGTGCAGCGAGCTGTCATGCAGTTGGAGAGAGCTTCAGGTTCATCCGGGAGGGTATTACAGACGCTATGATTACCGGAGGAGCTGAAGCAGTAGTGACCCCACTGGCCGTTGGAGGTTTCTGCTCCATGCGTGCCCTTTCTACCAGAAATGAAGAGCCCGAGAAGTCTTCACGACCTTTTGAATTAGATCGCGACGGTTTTGTAATTGGGGAGGGCGCAGGTATACTGGTTATCGAAGAACTGGAACATGCCCTTGATCGGGGAGCTTCCATTTATGCGGAAATAATTGGATATGGCTTGAGTAGCGATGCATATCACGTATCCGCCCCGGATCCTGAAGGTAAAGGAGCCATTCATTGCATGCAAATGGCCCTTGATTATTCGGGGTTAAAACCTGAAGACCTGGATTACATTAACGCACATGGTACGTCTACGAAACTGAATGATCTTTCAGAGCACAAGGCTATCAAGGCCGTGTTTGGGGAGCATGCTTACAAACTTGCGATAAGTTCGACCAAATCGATGACGGGACACCTTCTTGGGGGGGCAGGGGGCGTTGAGGCAGTTTTTTCAGCCCTTACAATCAAGCACGGTGTTATCCCGCCTACTATCAATTATGAAACCCCCGATCCGGAGTGTGACCTGGATTACGTTCCCAACGTGGCAAGGCAGGCTGAGGTCAGAACTGCGATGTCGAATTCTTTTGGATTTGGCGGTACAAATGCCTCTTTGATCTTCAAGGCCTATGAACCATGATAATATACTATCCCGCAGTAGCGGAATGGTCTAAGCTTTGACATTCATTTGGAATTTGGGCTTTGACCTTTGTCATTCGAATTCATTTTATTTACATATTTGGACCTTTTTAGGGTCACCATTCAAGCCATCCCTTTTAGGGGTGATAATTAACACTTCTGCCATAGCTTTTACTTCCTGTAACTTTCATGCTCTCAAGGGTGACAGGATATGTGCTATTAGGACACAAACATGGGGGTATGTGAGGCCTGTTTTGAAAGAGAAAAGGCTGGAGGAAACTGATTACCAGGTGTACCGGGCGATTCAAGCAGAAATTACCCGGGAGCGGAATAATCTCCTCATGATTGCCTCGGAGAACTATGCCAGTGAGTCTGTGATTGAGGCGCAGGCGAATGTGATGACAAATAAATATGCTGAAGGATACCCTGGCGCCAGATATTACGGAGGATGTGAATATGTTGATGAGGTTGAAAGACTGGCCGTTGAGCGTGCCAAGAGATTATTTGGAGCGGAATATGTAAATGTTCAGCCCCATTCCGGATCCCAGGCTAATATGTCAGTCTACCTTAGTGTTTTAAAGCCCGGCGATCTGATTTTGGGGATGGATCTCTCCCATGGTGGACACCTGACCCACGGCAGCCCCGTGAGTTTTTCTGGTATGATTTACAGAGCAATATCTTATGGCCTTGATCAGAAAAGCCAGCGGATCGACTATGATCAAGTACGGGATCTCGCTAAAACACACAAGCCCAAGATCATTATCGCCGGTGCAAGTGCGTATCCGAGATTCATAGATTTCCACCGTTTCTCTGAAATTGCCTCTGAAACAGGGGCCTATCTTATGGCCGACATGGCCCATATTGCGGGCCTGGTTGCTGTGGGCCTTCATCCTTCTCCTGTTGGAAGCGCAGATTTCATTACAACAACTACCCATAAAACCCTGAGAGGCCCCAGGGGAGGTCTAATTCTATCGCAGGAAGAGCATGCAGAAAAGTTGAACAAGGCGGTCTTTCCTGGCATCCAGGGGGGACCGCTTATGCACATAATAGCTGCCAAAGCAGTTGCCTTTGGAGAGGCATTGAGAACGGAATTCTCCGGTTATCAGAGGCAGGTGGTCACCAATGCGAGGGCGCTCGCTGAGGAGCTTATGGGTTTAGGTTTTAACCTTGTAACAGGAGGAACCGATAATCATCTGATTTTGATAGATTTGACTCTAAAGGGAATAACAGGAAAGGAAGCGGAAGGGGCCCTGGGGCAGGCAGGCATTGTTGTAAATAAGAACAGTGTCCCCTTTGATAAAAGAGGCCCTCGAATAACCAGCGGGCTGAGACTGGGTACTCCAGCAATGACCACCAGGGGCATGAAGGAAGATGAAATGAAGATAATAGCAGGATTCATTCGGAAGGTACTGGAAAACCCCGGATCTGATAAAATACTGACAGGGGTACGAGAGGCCGTCTTAGATCTGTGCAGCGGCTTTCCGATTTATCAGTAGATTATATAATATATTGGTAGACCGAAAAAGCCCGTTCCTACACCCAAAGACAGGGAAGTATTTAAATAGCTTAAGGCATAACACGCAAGGCTCAAGGAAGATAAAAATAGTTCACAGTTACCATATTCCTTGCGCCTTACGCCTTGAACCTTTAGCCTGAGTCCAAATGCAGGTTACCATGGGCACATTTATTAAAATACTTTAACTGATTGAATTTACAGTGTAAAATCTACCATATGGAAGAGGGGTCCCAATTGTCCAGACCTTCATGGCCGGAATACTTTATGACTATAACCGAGATGGTGGCCAAAAGATCCACCTGCCTGCGGCGGCATGTGGGCGCTATTCTGGTAAAGGATAAAAGAATTCTTGCAACAGGCTATAATGGAGCCCCTACAGGAATTAAACATTGTGAGGAGGTTGGCTGTATAAGGCAGAATGCATCTATCCCTTCCGGTGAGAGGCATGAACTCTGCCGGGGGCTCCACGCGGAGCAGAACGCTATTATCCAGGCAGCTTATCACGGAATATCAATTGCAGGGTCAACCCTTTATTGCACAAATAAGCCTTGCGTAATATGTTCCAAAATGCTTATCAATGCGGGGATAGTAAAAATCTTTTATGAAAAATTCTATGATGACGCACTGGCTGATCAAATGATAACAGAATCAGGTATCGAAATTGTGAGGTTTGCCCTATGAAGTGTCCATACTGCACAATAATAAACAATAAGGTGATCGATTCCCGGCTAAGCAAGGACGGGAGGATGATAAGGAGACGGCGAGAATGCCTGGATTGCGGGAGAAGATTCACCACATATGAAAAACTGGAAGATGTCCTGCCTATGGTTGTAAAAAAGGACGGGCGGCGGGAGCCTTTTAATCGAGAAAAGATTATTTCTGGAATCCGTCTGGCATGTCAGAAGTTGCCGATTAGCATGACGCAAATCGAAGACTTCGTTGATTCTTTGGAACTTCATTTTCAAGAACTCGGGAAAAAAGAAATCGAAAGCTCGCAGATCGGGGAAAAGGTCATTAGCAAACTTAAGGAATGGGACGAAGTAGCCTATGTCCGGTTTGCCTCTGTCTATAGGCAATTCAAGGATATCAATGAGTTTATGGCAGAATTGGAGGGTATCCTGAAGTCCAAGAGAGACAATGAAGACCTGTAGCGGAGCCCTAAATCTGACCTGAATAAGGGTGCCAATTCTTCCCCGTACAGTCTCCTATATGTTAGATATCAAGTCTGATAGTTGTGGAAAAGACCTAACGATACTGCCCGCCTTGCAAGTGGTGCCTGAACGAAAATCTCGAAATATTGAGAAGTCAACTATCACCCCTAAAAGGGTCTAAAGATGTAAACAAAATGAATTCGAATGACAAATGCCAAAAAATATATAGCCACCCATTAATTCAAACACAGTCCACACTGGTGAAGATGCACAATGAGAAAATAAGTTCTTAATAATACAGAGCTGTATTAAAAAATCCCCCCAATCCCCCTTTGCAAAAGGGGGAAGCAATCAGAATGCCCATACTTATTGAGATGTTACATGAGAATAAGATAAATAACTGAATGTTTTGGAAAATATTTTGACATTGGGGTTTTGGATTTGATTTGCCATTTGGATTTTGTCATTTGAACTTTATTCCATAGGGCATCACAAATCACTATCTAACACGCATAGCAGGGCTGGGGCCACCAGCTAAGCTGGTCTTTTAGGGGATTAATTAACTTTGGATGAAATGGATGCAAAGTTTATGAAGGTGGCTTTGCGGCAGGCCCGTAAAGGGCTTGGCCGCACCTCACCTAATCCTGCGGTAGGGGCAGTAGTTGTAAAAGATGGACGAATACTGGCAAAAGGCTATCATCGAAAGGCAGGCTTGCCTCACGCTGAGGTGGAGGCTTTAAGTAAATTAGGAGGCAGGGCGGCGGATGGCGGGACATTGTATGTAAACCTTGAACCATGTAACCATTATGGGAGGACACCGCCTTGCACCGAGGCTATCCTGGGCAGTGGCCTCAAGCGGGTAGTTGTTGGCATGAATGATCCGAACCCAATGGTATCAGGTGGTGGCAATGAATTCCTCAGACAGCGGGGGATTGATGTAACGACCGGTGTTCTGGAGCCAGAATGCCGCCGACTAAATGAAGCCTTTATCAAATTTGTCACCTCGGGACGCCCTTTTGTCGCAATTAAGTCGGCGCTTACAATAGATGGGTGGACAGCTACATCCGGAGGGCATTCCAAGTGGATCACAAATGAAAAATCCAGACAGTTTGTTCATCGCTTAAGGGACCAGGTAGATGCTGTGATGGTTGGGATTGGAACTGTGCTTGCTGATAATCCTTTACTTACAACTCGCCTTAAACGGACAAGAGGTAAAGACCCCTTGCGAATTATCGTAGATACCAAATTGAGAACGCCCCTGAATGCAAAAATCTTGAATCATGATTCGTCATCTGATACCCTTATTGTTGTTGGATCTCAGGTAAAGGATGGAGAGCTAAAGCGATTTCAAAAAAAAGGCGTCTCAACCCTCGTCTGCCCCATGAAGACCGGAATGATTGACTTAACGGCCTTAATGGGTATACTGGGAAAAATGTCAGTGTCCAGCCTCCTGGTGGAGGGTGGCTCGTTAATTACGGGTTCCATGCTGCGAGAAAGACTGATAGATAAATTCTATATTTTCAAAGCCCCAAAGATTCTTGGAGGGGGAGATGGTGTTCCCATGGCGGCAGGTCCCGGGTCAAAAAGGATGGATGAGTGCCTGGTTCTGAAAGATATCCATGTCAGGCGATTTGACGACGATATCCTTATGGTGGGTTATCCGGAATACTAATGGTCCGTATCAGATATTGCCGGATCCAAAAAAATCTCTTTACGCGCCCAGAGCCAGGGAAGTAGGCAAATGGCTTAAGGCACAAGGAAAAAGAAGAGAGTGAACAGTTACCATATTCCATACGCCTTACGCCTTGAACCTTGAGTCTGAGTCCAAATACAGGCTGCTCGTTAGGTTATAAATAAATTCTTTAGGCGCGCGAATTTACGGTATAAGAAACAATCAAATGTTCACTGGGCTAATAGAAGGTATAGGTAAGGTAAAGGCCATTCGGCATCTCCGTGATGACATGGAGTTGACCGTTGCACCTCTTTTCCAAATGACCGAATGCCGGGTTGGGGACAGTATCTGTGTTGACGGTGTTTGTCTTACGGTGACAGACGTGCCTGAAGGTTCTGTTTGTATGGATGTTTCTAAAGAAACCGTTTCTCGAAGCACCATCAGTTTATTAAGACAGGATGATTCGGTGAATTTGGAACGGGCATTGCGGTTGACAGATCGTTTGGGAGGCCATCTGGTTTTGGGCCATGTGGATGGAATTGGCAAAATACTAAAAAAAGAATCGCAATACAGATCGTGGCAACTCAGGATAGGCATAGACAGGGGGCTTTCTCGCTATACCATTGAAAAAGGGTCTATTGCGGTAGATGGGATTAGTTTGACAATTAATCAATGTGCGGAGAGATTTTTTGAAGTAAACATCATCCCCCAAACCGGCGTGGAGACGACGCTGCTGAGAAAAAAGGTCGGGGATCTGGTCAACATAGAAACAGATTTGGTTGGAAAATATATCGAGAAGTTTCTTTCCAAAGACAAGTCAAGCCGTTTGGAAGACTCCAAATCTGGTGTTGACATGGAAATGCTCATAAAACAGGGGTTCGGTGATTGAAATGCCAATAGCGAGTGTAAAAGAAGTGCTGGAAGATCTAAGACAGGGAAAGATGATAATCCTTGTGGATGATGAGGCCAGGGAGAATGAGGGTGACCTCACTATAGCCGCTGAAAAGGTGACGCCAGAGGCTATTAATTTTATGGCCAAATACGGCCGTGGCCTTATCTGCCTTGCTTTGAGTCCGGAAAACGTGGAAAAATTAAAGCTCCCTTTAATGGTCTATGACAATCGTTCACCATTTAAAACCGCTTTTACGGTTTCTATCGAGGCGCGGCAGGGAGTTACAACAGGCATTTCCGCTGCTGACAGGGCCCACACCATCCTGACTGCCGTGGCAGAGGATGCCAGGCCCGAAGACCTTATCCAGCCTGGGCATGTATTCCCACTAAGGGCCCGTAGGGGAGGTGTTTTGTTCAGGACAGGTCAGACTGAGGGCTCAGTCGATCTGGCCCGCCTTGCAGGTATGAGTGAGGCTGCGGTGATTTGCGAGATTATGAATGAAGATGGCACCATGGCCCGCATGCCTGATATTGAAAAATTTTCTAAAAAACACGACATGAAGATTGCCGCGGTGGCCGATATCATTGCCTACCGGATGCGGACGGAATCCTTCGTGCACAGTGCAGCCGAGACGATCCTGCCTACGCCTTATGGCGAATTCAAGGCTATTGCTTTTTCAAACGACATTGATGATTATGAACATTTAGCCTTGGTGAAAGGAAATATCGATCCTGACAAAGAAGTTATGGTGAGGGTGCATTCCGAATGCCTCACAGGTGATGTATTTGGTTCATATCGCTGTGATTGTGGAGAACAGTTGAAAAAAGCCATGGAAATGGTTCAGGAGGAAGGCCTGGGTGTCATATTGTATCTCCACCAGGAAGGCAGAGGTATTGGACTCGTAAACAAGTTAAGGGCTTATAAACTACAGGACGAAGGTTTTGATACGGTGGAGGCCAATGAGCAGCTCGGTTTCGATCCTGATTTGCGGGACTACGGGGTGGGTGCCCAGATTCTTGTTGCCCTCGGTGTGCGCAAGATGAGGCTGATTACCAATAATCCCAGAAAGATTATTGGCCTGGAAGGGTATAATCTACAGGTCACCGGTCGTGTCCCGATTGAAATTGAGCCAAGGCCGGAAAACAGAAAATATTTGTTAACCAAGTGTCAAAAGCTTGGGCATCTTATGAGCGTTCTTGATAAGTAATTAACGTCTTGGAATTGTAACATCTCAATAAGTCCGAGCATTCCGAACCTTCCCCCTTTTGCAAAGGGGGATTGAGGGGGATTTTCTTAATGCAGCCCGAATTTATTGAGAACTTACTTGGAATTTTTATAACTCATTGATAAT
>MVDB01000111.1 GCA_002050025.1 Desulfobacteraceae bacterium 4484_190.2 | reverse complement strand
CAGATTAAACTCCTTTTATTAAGCTTGCTGGGAACCAGGAAATTTAAGCCAAATGGAATGCCAGTTCGGATAAACTTTTTAGGCATGAGTAAAATAATTGAAAATCGATATGAGGCCGTAAATGCCTTTCTTAACACGGTCCCATTAGAAAGCCTTGTTTATAATGAGTATAATATAAAACATCTATTTAAGGCCAAACATCTATTTAAGGCCAAAACAGGGATTCTCTTAAAAAAAGAAACCCTTCCTAACGTCCTTTCCGTTGATTTCCAGGACCGTGTAAATATCTCCCAAAAAATTTCTTATATGGCCACTATTGACAACGCGGAGCAGCTAAAAAATTATTATCACTATGGTCTACGATC
This sequence comes from Desulfobacteraceae bacterium 4484_190.2, assembly GCA_002050025.1. Taxonomy (GTDB): domain Bacteria; phylum Desulfobacterota; class DSM-4660; order Desulfatiglandales; family Desulfatiglandaceae; genus 4484-190-2. The sequence goes on along the minus strand of MVDB01000111.1, from coordinate 6,380 downwards.
TCTTAGAAAACGCCCTTTCTATAGCGAAGATTACGAACTGCAACTTGAAAAAGCATTTGAAAAAAGGCTGGCAAAAATTTCGGACATGACACTAAATCAGGCAAAAAAGCAAATGGATCTCATAAGAGATTTTGAAGAACTCAGCAATTTAGTGAATGACCTTCTTGAGCGGTCCTGGGATATAGGCTTATCCGATGAACAGAAGCACAGGCTGAATGATCTGTACGAATTGCGGAAGGACAGTTTAAAGAGAGATAAGCTCTTTGAAATTGATGACATTCTTAGAACAATAAATGATTCTCAAACACTGCAGGACTATTGGGACAGCGTGAAATGGTATTTGCAGGCAAACCGCCGGTTCTTTGGAAAAGAATTTGAAACTCTCATTGCAAGAAAGTTTGATGAACTGAGGAGCAGAATACTGGATAAGCAGTAAGGTGACATTTAGTCAAGATACTTACTTAACAGCTTCTTAGTCTTGACAACATTAATATTCAGGCCCAACTCTTTTCTGCCAAATCCCATGGCCAAACCCAGTATTTGCGTTAAGTATAATACGGGTAAATTATAGTCTGTACCGAATTCCGACTCAATGCTTTTCTGATTGTCATCATACATCACCGAACAAAAAGGACACACAAGGCACATGGCATCTGCCCCGGCATCAACAATATCATCCAGTTTCTCTTTTGCCACAGACAGGGCGACATTTTCGTCCACAGGAAGCACGGGCCCCCCACAGCATCTCTTTTTGCCCGGGTAATCAATAACCCTGGCGCCGGTCAGAGCTACCAGGGTTTCTATGGATTTCGGGTTTTCCACATCATCAAAACCATCATAGATTTCTGAAGGCTTTAGGTAATGGCATCCATAATGAATAGCCGTCTTGAGATCACTCAAGTCTTTTATAAAATGCTCCTTTATCTTTTCTACTCCAATGTCTTCAAGCAGGACGCGAGCAAAGTGTCTTACCTTAACCCCACCGCCATATTTCAGCCCTGCCCTAGATAATTCGTCATTTATCTGCTCCCTGTCAGGACCATCTTCGGACAGACTATGCGCAACTTCCGTCAATTGTGAAGCACAGGAACTACATAAGACGCATATATCCAAATTCTTTTCCTGGGCCAGGCATAAATTGTAAGCACCCATGATTTCAGCAGACTTATAGTCGCTGGCCTTCATGGGAAACCCGCAACAAATAAATTCCTCCACATCTATCAGTTCTATACCAAGTTTTTCTGCAACCTTTCTCGCGGAGAGTTCGTAATTTCTGGATCTTGCCGGAATAGTGCAGCCCAAAAAAAATGCGTATTTCATAAGTTAGTTCCTAACAGGTGGAAACAGTTTTTCCACCACATTACAGGAAGTGGGTATTGCAGGCAGGGCGACTTTAGCCCGTTTCTTGTTGTCAAAGTCATCTATTGGATATATCCTGCCTTCACCTTTGATAGTGTCCCTCTGTGCCCTTATCCCGGTGGGCATATTTCCCTCTTTAACGGCTAAATTTTTCAGAAGGGTCATAAATTCGGTAATGCTTACTCCCTGGGGACATCTCTCCTGGCATGCATAACAGGTCGAACAGAGCCATATAAAATCGCTTGTAAGAACTTCCTCCTTAAGACCATAAAGCGCCATACGTATTATGCGAAGGGGGTTGAACTTATCGTTGACTGCAGTAATAGGACAGCTTGCGGTGCACGTACGGCACGTGAAGCAGGCCGATATTGTTTCTCCCCCCGGCTGGCTGGCCAGCTCTTTTTTAAAACTTGAATCTACCCGATCCAGGTTAATATTATCCAATCAAGATCCCTTTACGAAAAAATAATTGCCATATAACTACATTATAATTATAATGTAGCTTTTTGCAATAAAAATCCATAACATCTCAATAGGTCTGAGTCTTCGACTGCTTCCCCCTTTTGCAAAGGGGGATTGATGGGGATTTTATTAATGCAGTCCGAATTTATTGAGATGAGTTACAAAAATCCATACAAAAAGCAATCCTCCAGTCTGTATAATATGTACGAATTAATTTTGGATTCGCCCTAAGTCCTGTTAATATTTTAATAAAAAGGAGACGATCTATGCCCGATGAACCAAGGGGATCTGTTTTGGTCGTTGGGGGCGGAATTGCAGGGATGCAATCCGCCCTTGATCTGGCTGACTCCGGATACTACGTCTACCTCCTTGAGAAAAGCCCTTCCATAGGGGGAGTAACCGCTCAACTGGACAAGACCTTTCCCACCAATGATTGCGCCATGTGAATTATCTCTCCCAAACTGGTCGAGGTCGGCCGGCATCTGAACATCAGCCTGATCACATATGCCGAGGTAGACAAGATTGAAGGATCTCCAGGGAACTTTACAGTCACCATCAATGAAAATCCACGCTATATTGACGCCTCCAAATGCACTGCATGCGGTGATTGTGCCGAAGTATGCCCTGTTACATTACCCAGTGAATATGATCAGGGTTTGATTGATAGAAAGGCCATTTACAAAAAATACGCACAGGCCATACCGGGCGCCTTTGTTGTACAGAAGGGTGATAAGGCTCCTTGCCGCCTGTCCTGCCCTGCTAGCTTAAATGTCCAGGGGTATGTGCAGATGGTAGGCCAGGGTAAATATGAAGAGGCTCTCAAAATTATCATGGAAGACTTACCTCTTCCAGGGGTACTTGGGAGAATTTGCCCACATGAGTGCGAAGATGCATGCCGGCGGTGTGAAGTTGATGACCCGGTGCCCATCCGAGACCTCAAGCGGTTAGCTGCCGATCAATTTGATCCCCGCGAGATAGAAATAGACTGCCTTCCTACGAGGGAGGAAAAGATAGCCATTATCGGATCCGGCCCTGCAGGGCTTTCTGCTGCCTACCATTTGGCGCGGAAAGGCATTTTGTCAACTATTTATGAAGCTTTACCCAAGGCAGGTGGCATGCTGCGGGTGGGGATTCCCGATTACCGGCTTCCAAAAGAAATCCTGAACCAAGAGATTGAGCTAATCACCAACCTCGGGGTGGACATCAAGACCAACACCCCTCTTGGCACGGGATTGACCATAGCTGACCTTTTTGACAAGGGATACAAGGCGGTCTACCTGGCTTTGGGAGCACATAAGGGAATGGAACTGGGTATCGTCGGTGAAAAAGCTGAGGGTGTCCGTCAAGGCGTAGATTTTTTGAGAGAACTAAACCTGACTGGCAAGGCTCCTGTAGGAAAAAAAGTGGTCATTATTGGGGGCGGAAACGTGGCCATTGACGTATCCCGTTCTGCGGTTCGTTTGGGCGCCGATGAGGTCAGCATTCTTTACCGCCGCACCCGTACTGAGATGCCTGCCTGGGAAGAAGAAATTCAGGCAGCAGAAGCCGAAGGCGTTAAGATCACGTACCTATCTGCGCCTCAAGAAGCCCTCATACAAGGTGGCAGGGTGGTAGGACTGAAGTGCATCCGAATGGAGTTGGGTGAGCCCGATTCATCGGGTAGAAGAAGACCAGTTCCGGTTCCTGGAAACGAGTATGACATTGAAATTGACCAACTCATCCCCGCTATTGGTCAAAGGCCAGACCTTTCTGCCCTCGGAAATGTCATGGGCTTGAATTTCTCTCGCTGGGGAACTATTGAAGTAGATCCTGTGACCTATGCAACAAAACAGCAAGGAGTTTTTGCCGGCGGAGATGCCCAGACAGGACCCGGGATAGCTATTGGTGCAATTGCTGCAGGCCGGGAGGCGGCCGAGTCCATCGCCCGATACTTAGACGGATGCGACATGAAAGAAGGAAGAGACCCCGTTACACCGAAAAACCCCGTGTACCGTCCTGTATCGAAAGACCAAGCCAAGAAAACCAGATCAAAAATGCCTGAACTTCCTCTTAAGAAACGTAAAGACAACTTTAAGGAAGTGCAATTAGGCTACGAAGAAAAAGCTGGAAAAGAAGAGGCTGATCGATGCCTGAACTGTGGGTACTGCTGCGAATGTTTTCAATGTGTCGAAGCTTGCGGCGCCGACGCCGTTACTCTGAAAACCCATGCCCAGCAGGATGAAATCATCGAGTTAAATGTGGGTGCCATCGTATTGGCCCCCGGTTTTCAGCCCTTTGATCCTTCAGGATTTGAGGCCTATGGATACGCAGAAAATCCAAATATCATCACTTCCATGGAATTTGAGAGAATTCTCTCTGCTTCCGGCCCCACCATGGGTCATCTTGTGCGGCCTTCGGATAACAAAGAGCCGAAAAAGATCGCATGGCTCCAATGTGTCGGCTCCAGGGATAACCACCAGTGTGACCATGGGTATTGTTCATCGGTCTGCTGTATGTATGCCATAAAAGAGGCGGTTATCGCAAAGGAACATGGGGGGAACGACCTCGACTGTGCCATTTTCTTCATAGATATACGGACACACGGCAAGGACTTTGAGCGATTTTATGATGATGCCAGGGAAAAACATGGGGTTCGCTTTATTCATTCCAGGGTCCCTGCCATAGAGTCTGTTGAAGGAAATGATAATCTGGTCATCCCATATGTGGATGAAAACGGGGATACAGCAGATGAGTCCTTTGACATGGTGGTCCTGTCAGTAGGCATGGAGACACCGCCTGATCTTGTAGAACTTGCCAAAAACCTTGATATTGATCTTACGGAAGGTCAGTTCTGTGAAACAGATTCCTTCCATCCCGTGACCACCTCAAAAGAAGGCATTTACGTATGCGGCGCTTTTGCCGGTCCCAAGGATATACCACAGTCGGTCATAGAATCCAGCTCAGCGGCAGCAGAAGCCGGTGCCCTCTTGAGCCAGGCAAGAAATACCCTGACAAAAGAAAAGGAGGTCCCAGAAGAAAGGAATATATTCGGGGAAAGGCCCCGTATTGGCGTATTCGTGTGCCATTGCGGTATCAATATAAGCGGCGTCGTGGATGTGCCTGCGGTGCGTGACTACGCAGGGTCTCTTCCGTATGTGGAGTATATAACTGACAATCTTTATACCTGCTCCCAGGATACGCAAGAGGCCATAGCCCAGGTGATAAAGGAGAATAACCTTAACCGGATTGTAGTTGCCGCCTGCACGCCCAAGACCCATGAAACCCTGTTCCAGGAGACCCTGACTGCTGCAGGGTTAAACAAGTATCTGTTTGAGATGACCAATATCCGGAACCAGGATTCATGGGTCCATAAGGATAATCCGGACATGGCCACTGAAAAAGCCAAAGACCTGGTTCGCATGGCCGTGGCCAAGGTTGCCTTAATGGAGTCCCTTGAAGAGGCCGAACTTGATGTAAATCATAGGGCACTTGTGATAGGCGGTGGGATCTCCGGTATGACGTCGGCCAAGAGCCTGTCCGAGCAGGGCTACCAGGTGGATCTTGTGGAACGCTCCGCTCATCTTGGAGGCATGGCACATCATCTCTTCAGGACCTGGAAAGGGGAGGATATACAGGAAAACCTGGCGGATCTCATTAAATCGGTTAAGTTTGACAGCAACGTAAAAATTCACCTGGATACGGAATTAACCAATGTGGAGGGATTTGTAGGAAATTTCAAGACGACCCTGAGTTCTTCTGGCAGGGACAAGACAGTTGAACATGGGATAGCAATAATCGCAACAGGAGCAAATGAATATCAACCTGACGAATACCTTTACGGAGAAGACCCCAGGGTCCTTACCCATCTCGAGCTGGATCAAAAATTCATTGAAAACGATCCCTCTCTGAAGGAAATCAAGACAGCCGTTTTCATCCAGTGTGTGGGTTCCAGAGAGCCTGAAAGACCTTACTGCTCCAGGGTCTGCTGTACGCATGCCATTGAAAGTGCGCTTCACTTAAAAGGAATTAACCCGGATATGAACATATATGTCCTCTACCGGGATATACGCACATACGGAGAACGGGAATACCTGTACCGAAAGGCTCGCCTTGCCGGGATTCTTTTTATCCAGTTCTCACTCGACGAGAAACCACAGGTATCAAAAAGCAAGAACGGACTGAAAATCGAAGTAATTGACCACCTCCTTGAGCAAATCGTTGTGATCAAGGCCGATCTCCTGGCCCTGGCTTCTGCTATTGTGCCTTACAAGGACGAGATGCTTGCACAGTTTTTCAAGGTTGCAATGAATGAAGATGGATTCTTTGTGGAAAAGCACGCAAAGCTTGGCCCCTCAGAATTTGCTACAGATGGTGTTTTCCTTTGCGGCATGGCCCACTATCCCAAGCCTATAGATGAATCAGTAGCCCAGGCCCTTGCAGCTTCTTCCCGTGCCGTGACCCTTCTCGCCAAAGATAAGGTCCAGGTAAGCGGCACGATAGCACAGGTAACCCCAATGTTTTGCAGCAGTTGCGGGGTGTGCATTGAGATCTGTCCATACTCGGCCCCATCTTTTTTAGAA
>MVDB01000110.1 GCA_002050025.1 Desulfobacteraceae bacterium 4484_190.2 | reverse complement strand
CTGATCCCCACGTACCTCGGCTACAAAGGCAAAGGTGTTATTATAATCCACCGTGCAGAATCGAATAGCATCGTCTCGGCCCAACTTCGGCAAAGAATGGAATCGAAAGTATTTGGTTCGCCGGCTGAGCCTGGAAACAAAGGCAAGCCAGCCCTCGATATCCTCGCTTGTTATGGGCCTCAGGATAATTCTTGAGCCATCCTTTAAAAGAACCTCAGCCTCATACTGTGATGGATAATCCATATTAACTTCTCCGGACTCATTTTAGGAACTTTGTACATGTTACCAATCTTGTCTTATGCCGGCCCTCAGAAAGGCTGTATATGACTACCCTAAGGCCGTTCGATCTTTTTCTTACAAGGTATTACAAAGATAGGAAATGGGCTGTGTCGCAGGACCTTTTCAGCAACACTTCCAAAAAAAACGTGTTCTATTCCTGTCTTGCCGTGCGTACCCATAACAATAAGGTCTACCTTCTCTTCCTTTGCAAATTTGATTATTTCTTCGTCTTCCCTGCCGGACTTGGTAACGACTTCAAACTTAACCGCACCCTCTATCTTTTTTATATAGTGCTCTTTGTAGTTATCGTCCAGTTCCTGGTCAAGCCCCTTTTCTATATTTTCCAGGATATCCTCGGATACATAACCTCTTATCATGTCCTGATTTGAACTACGCGGTATCACATGCAAAATATAAAGAAGACCCTCGTCTCTTTTAGCGATGCCAAAGGCAAATTCAAATGCATAATCTGAGTTTTCAGAAAAATCAGTGCAGAAAAGCACTTTCTTGTATTTCGGATATTCAATCATTTTTTCCTCTCCTTTCAGCCAACAATCCAACTCCCTGATGGCCTTTTATACTCTTGATATACTTCCTTGTTCCTCTCCACATGGTCTACCATGTAAAGCATATCGGCCTTTACTTTAAGCTCTTCTTTCAGCTCCCCAAGTTTTTTCCGATCACAATCACTTACCCTGATATAGACATGCCGGTAATCTACCTGATCATCGTGACTACTCAGGATGCTCATTAACTGGCATCTATATTTTCGCATAATATTGGCAATCTCTTTGATAGAACCGGGGCGATCTTCTAATTGAAAGGCAAACTGGATCCCGGCTTTTTTTACACCGGTGAACGATACCAACACCCGGAAAATATCAGTCTGTGTTATGGCACCAACCACCTTCCCCTCATTGTCCACCACGGGTGCCCCGGTTAACTTAATTTCCAGAAGAACCCCGGCAGCTTCATCGATGTTATAATCAAGCGGGATGGTAATGGGATTCTTAGTCATGATATTTTTTATCTTGATTTTGGAAATCAAATTCAAAAGCTCGTGAATTTCCAATGTGGTGGCTTCTGAGGCAGAGGCCTTTTTAAGGTCCCTGTCCGTTAAAACTCCCACAAGCTTCCCCTTTTCCATGACCGGCAGACCTCTAATATTATGTTCCTTTAAAAGCATGGTCGCATATTGCATTGAATCATTTATATCCACCGTGACCACGTCTTTACTCATTCAGTTTTCTACTAACATTTTTTGTCTCCTTTCTAAGTCGTTCTCTAATTATGATTATTAATTCCAAAAAACCTTGCCCTATATTGATAATAACTCATCTAGTTCCCTGTTGCAAATTATTAATAGCATCAAGCATGCCATTAATTTTGGCAAGGATAACCACAGAAATATCACATAGTTATCATGTCTTGTCTTTTTAGACCATATTATTGGACATGAAAATTTAGAAAAATTGTAAAATCTTTTTTTCTCAAATTTTCGAAATGAAAAGGATCGACACAAATGACAATGGGGAATAAGGATATACTGTGAACGGCTACCAATTATTTTTTGTAAAGCTTTTCTGGAGGGATGAAAGTAATACCCATCTTATGGAAAGTGGTAGGGTTTTTCTGAGAAGGTGGAGTTTCTCACGGGCTGCTTTTTCTCCCTCCCGGACCAGATCCCTCGCAAGGGCGAATTCTGTCCAGTGGAGATCCCCCACTCGAGGATGAATCACGAAATCCGCCTTATCAAGAATATAGGTCTCAAAATGAAAGCCCATTATGTCGGCGGCCCTGAAGCAAATATCCGCGGCTGAACCAAATTCATCATCGGCGTGGATATCACCTCTTACGCTTACGGCCACAACAAAATCTGCCCCCTCCTCTCTTGCCACCATGGTGGGAACTATGTTTATTGAGCCACCATCGGATAGGAGCATTCCATTTACTTCAACAGGTGGCACTGCTCCAGGCACTGCGCAACTGGCCATCACGGCCCTGCGCAATGGTCCTTCGGACATGACAACGGATTGACCGCTCACAAGATCTGTTGCTACGGCCCTATAGGGAATTTGTGTATCCTGAATCTGGATATCTGGTACAAAAAAATCGATCATTGCCTCAAATTCTTCACTGCCAAGCATCCCTAATCTGAACAAGGATTGAGCTAATAAAAGGCGGTTCCTGAAAAAAGCATGGATTTTCCCGGCAAAGCCTGACTTCCTGGTATCCTGAATTTCCTTTATGTCCTTCAGGGCCGATTCCTGAAAGGTTGGACTGTTTAAAAATTCCTCTATTTTTTTTTCCATTTCATGTGTGTTTTCCCCGATCGCATACGCTGCGCCCACGAGGGCACCGATACTGGTGCCTACGATCAGGTCAACGGGAATAGATTCTTCCTCGAATACTCTCAGGACCCCAACATGGGCTATTCCCCGGGCACCACCGCCCCCGAGGGCCAAACCAAGACGCTTTCGTTTCCAGATCATGACCTAAAATTCCCCTTCAATCTTTTATTTTATTCTATTTGCAGTTTTTTTTCCGGTAACGGAAAGTGTGGTGGTTCATATTGAGGATCCTTATTATTATAGTTATTCTCACAGTTTTTATCCAGAATTTATTCTAATCTTTTTTTGAAATACCAAACCCGTGAACGGTTACACCTTAAGTTACCAGGAAAACGAAAGAGTAATAGAACCAAAGGAAGGGTTGTATTTTTGGCCGTAAAACTCTTTTGTCCGGAAAACCTGGGCGTAGGAAAGCTTGAAGCGATAGAGTATGAGACTGGCACCGACGCAAAAATCGGCAACAAAATATTTTTTATCAACGCTGTGACTGTCGGTAAAGGTGTTCCCGTCCAGAAAGATATCCCTCAGGACGGCTCGTCCGCTTACCGCTGAAAAGACATACAGGCTATAACCGTGTTTGCCGGAGAGACGGGGATCCCGTGCACTCGCAGGCGCGTTGGTATCGCCTCCAGGGCGGATGATGGAGTCGCCAAAATCCGGTGGAATGTTCCAGCCCGCGCGAGCTTCCATGCCTGCATTTGCATAAGTGTAGACATTGCCCAACGTGCCACCAAGATGGGCAATGGCGTCAAAGCCAGGGGCTTCTCTGGCTCCGCCCTGCAATACCCGTAATTTGCGTTCGTAGATAATGGCCAGGCCAGGTTCGTTTTTAAGCTGATTGTCCCAGCCATTGGGGCGTTGATCGTCTATATTTCTATGCACAATCTTTTGCGCTTGTTCGGCCCCGGACGCAGGACCCACAACGCCCAGTTGGAATTCCATGGTGTCCAGCCGGCGTTCGTTTTTACTGTGAAAGGCAATACCGACATAGGCCCACCCAGCGTAAGGACGGTCATCTTCGATTAAGTCATCACGCGAGATATCCTCCGGGGTATATATGTTTTGGCCCATGGAAAGGGCAACATTGCGCTGGAATCCGGGTTCATTGATAAAAGGCAGCCAACGTACGTAAGGCAGGCTCCAGTCAGGCAACTTGCCGCTTTCCGCATACCCGGTCAAATCGGGTGAAATCCAAGACAGCTTTATGCCGCTGGTGTAGCCCTGGTCTGTACGCGCAAAAAGATCGTTTTCAAAGTACAAGCTGAAGGTCCCCAGTTTTTCTTTCCCCTCAGCCGACTCCACATTTAAAAGAGCAATAATGCTCAGCGATATTAGCAAGAGTAAGTTTTTCAAAAGGCTCAGTTATCTGTAATGTCAGTTGATAGTTGTCAAAGTCCAGGACGTCCGGATTACCTATGAATAAAATGGCCTGCCTTTTTCCACAACCCCAATCCGGACACCCATGATTTCCATTTTTCTATATCCGGCGATACGTAACTGTCAAATCTGGCAAGATATCCCGGCCAGATGCGGGGAACATAAAAAGGCAGTACCGTTGAGGGTCTGGCTGTCACTTCCATCCCGCACTCCATCTCCTCTTTTGCCGCAACGATCATGAAATGCAGCCGGTTTAAAATATTTACCTCGCTTGCCCCAGGGTCCATATCGAGAGAAAGCAGATTTAGGTGGGGGAACATCTCCCTGAGCTTCCTTTCCAGTCCCTTCCCGGTAATGTGGTTTGAGATGCACCCAAAGGGTTGGACACATACTATATTGGAGATCCCCTGTTCCAGCATGTCTATCATATCGGCAGTTAGAAGCCAGCCTTCACCGGCCTGGTTGGCAAGGCTTACCACCTGCTCGCTTATTTCTGCAAGTTTCTTCAGGTTGAATGACCCCGGATAGAAACGGAATTGTCGCATCACCCGCTCAATCTGAGATTGGTAATAATTCACATAGATTTCAAGAAGCCTGGATTTCAGGCGATCACCAAGACAATGTTTGAAGAATGCCTTCTGATTAAAATCTTCGTTTATAAATCCCTGGGTAAAGAAACCCTGTAAGCTGGGAAGCGCCACTTCCACACCCTGTCCTGATAGCCATTCGATCAGATTTCCATTGGCAAAAAAGTTGTACTTAAGGAATATCTCGCCCACCACGCCGATCCGGGGAACCGGCCTATGCACCACACCTATGGCATTAAAAGCCCTTACGGCTTCTTGCAGGATATTCATAAGATACTTAAAATCGGCGTTTTCTATGCCCGGTTCCATTTTTGAGAGATATTCGGCGTGCAGGGCCTTTGAGGCACCGGCAACCCGCTCCCTCACGACCGTGGTTAGATACATCTGGGCCAGTGGATCGGAGAACATAACGCCCAGGCCCATTCCCTTCACAAGCCGCCTTTTATCTTTTTCCTCAATTGCAAATTGCGACCGGGGGCTTAGTTGCGTTGTGGAAAGCGCGACCACCGGGACAGACTCTATGCCCGCTGAGGCCAGGGCCTTTTCAATGAGGGCGACGTAGTTGGAGGCCCTGCACTGTCCTCCTGTCTGGGTCAGTATAACAGATGTTTTTGCAGGGTCGTACCTGCCGGATTCAAATGCCTTGACTATGTCCCCGGCGATAAGAACTGCCGGATAACAGATGTCGTTATTAACGTGTTTCAGACCGAATTCGATTGAATCCCTGTCCTGGGGCGGAAGCACATCCACCTTAATACCGATGGACCTAAACGCGGCAGGTACGAGTGGGGAATAGAAAGGTGAGAAATAGGGGGCGATGTAGGTCCTCTTCTTTACGTCATCATGGTTTACTACCCGATGCTCTGAACAGGGCGTATCCTGGAGTTGTCTGGTCCTGTTTCGCCTTTCCTTAACTGCCTCCAGCATGGAACGTAGCCTGATCCTCACAGCGCCCAAATTGGATATTTCATCCATCTTGATCATGGTATGGATCTTTCCGTTACTGCTCAGAATGTCTTTTACTTCATCGGCAGACACGGTATCCGGGCCGCACCCGAAAGAGATGATTTGCACCAGTTGGGCATTATCTTCTTTTGTCACCCACTTTGCCGCGGCGTAGAGGCGGTTGGCATATGTCCACTGGGTAAGCACATTGATATCAGAAAGGGATTGTTTCTGAACCCCGGGAACAGCATCTTCGGTGATTACATCCACGCCCATATTGGCAAGGAGATCGGGGAGTCCATGATTAATCAGGGGGTCTATGTGATAGGGCCGGCCTGCCATGACCACCAGCATCCTACCGGTTTTTTTAGCCTCTTTTATCAGCCCGGACGCCCTGTCTGTAAGCTCTTTCTTGAACTGCCTGTGCGCGGACAAACCTTTTTCCACTGCCCGGGAGATGGAGGCATAATCAAGCCCGAACTGTTTGAAGAAGATGTGAAGCTGCCTTTTCAGCAATCCCGTATCACGGAATCCTATGGCGGGGCTGTCAAAGGGAATGCCGTATCTCTTTTCAGGATCAATTGCGCTTTTTAACACATCCGGGTATCCGGTGACCACCGGGCAGTTGTAACTGTTGACGGCATCCTGGAATTCCTCCTGTTCGTGGACAACAATGGGGTAAAATATTCTGTCCACTCTCTTTTCTACAAGATCGAGGATATGGCTGTGTGCCAACTTGGCCGGAAAACAGATATTATCTGACATGACCGTAGAGACTGACATCTCATAACGCTTCATACTGGAAGGGGAGGAGAGGACAACTTTAAATCCGCACTCTACTAAAAAGGCGGCCCAAAAAGGAAAGTTTTCATACATGTTAAGACACCGGGGGATGCCATAAGTTAGAAGCGCAGGGGTACTGGGCTCGACAGGCCGATCAAAGAGGAGCCTTGATTTTTCGGCAACCAGGTTTTTCCCTTTATGCCTTGCCTTTGATGCATTGGTGAAATAACGTTCACATCGATTGCCGGTAAAAAAATGATTTCCGTCTTTAAAG
>MVDB01000109.1 GCA_002050025.1 Desulfobacteraceae bacterium 4484_190.2 | reverse complement strand
TGATGGAGGTCGATTTATGGAAATCAAGGATTCGGTTACAGTTGTAACGGGAGGAGCTTCGGGTCTGGGTGAGGCATGCGTTCGCAACCTGGTGAGCAGGGGCGGGAAAGTCTCGATATTTGATTTTGCCCAAGACAGGGGAGAAAAAGTTGCATCGGAATTGGGAGATTCTGTAATTTTTCGCATGACCGATATCACGGATGAAGCAAACGTCCAGGATGCAATAGGCAAAACCATTGAAACCTTTGGCGCGATTCACATTACCGTCAATTGTGCGGGGGTGGGAATTCCGTCCAAGGTCTTAGGTAAGGAAGGTCCCATGACCATGGATCACTTCAATAAAGTTGTGCAGATCAACTTGATAGGCACTATGAATGTGATCAGACTCTCTGCCGAGCAAATGGTGAAAAACCAGGGCAATGAGGACGGCGAAAAAGGGGTTATGATCAATACCGCTTCTGTTGCGGCCTTTGACGGGCAGATCGGCCAGGCCGCATACAGTGCTTCCAAGGCGGGAGTGGCGGGAATGACACTTCCCATTGCGCGTGAATTTGCGGATTACGGTATAAGGATCATGACCATTGCGCCGGGCATCTTTAATACTCCCATGCTCCAGGGGTTTCCTGATAATGTAAAAGATGCCCTCAACAAAATGGTGCCCTTTCCAAAAAGATTAGGAGAACCCGATGAGTTCGCGGCGCTGGTCCAGCACATTATTGAAAACCCGATGCTCAACGGAGAAGTGATCCGCCTGGACGGCGCCATAAGAATGGCGGCAAAATAGCAGGAAAAAGATGAACGTCCAATGTCGAATCATTTGTAATTTGGGGCTTGTTTTTTTGTGATGTCTCAGTTGTGAATTAGCTTAGCCTGACAGCTATGGGTCTGTTGGTAGAGGAAACACATATGGATTTTGACCTTAGCGAAGAGCACCAGATGATCCGGGAAATGTCGTGGGAATTTGCAAAGGAAGTGATTGCGCCCCGGTCCGAAGAAATGGAAAGGACCGGAGAGTATCCATACGACATCATTGATCAGATGGCCGGCTTAGGGATGATGGGCATCCCCTTTCCGGAGGAGTACGGCGGCAGCGGGGGCGATTGGGTAGGTATGCACGTCTGCATAGAGGGGATATCCAGGGGTGATATGACTTTAGGTGCGCTTCTAGATGTGACGACCAGTGTCACGGCCCAGGAGCTCTATGTATTCGGAACAGAGGAGCAAAAGAAAAAATGGCTGAAGCCCATGGCAGAAGGAAAGGAGATCGGCGCCTTCGGCCTGACAGAGCCGGATGCGGGCTCGGATGCCGGATCATTGAGAACAACTGCCGTGCTTAAAGGGGACGAGTGGATACTCGATGGTACCAAACAGTTTATTACCAACATCGGGCTCAGGAATGCCTCTGTTCTCCTCGCAGCCGCCGTGACTGAGAAAAAAAAGGGGGGCAAAAATACTATCTCCACCTTTATCGTGCCAAAGGATGTGCCTGGCTTTCAATTAGGAACACGGTACGATAAAATGGCTTGGCTCGCCTCGGCTACCCACGAAGTCATAATGGAGGGCTGCCGAATCCCTAAGGTCAACATGTTGGGAGATCCGAGCCATGGCTTTGCCCAGCACCTGGCAGTGCTTGAAACCGGGCGCATTAGTATTGCGGCCATGGCCGTGGGTGGGGCCCAGGCATGCCTGGATGAAGCCTTGCGCTATTCCGGGGAACGGACCCAGTTCAGGAAACCGCTTTTCGCTTTTCAGACTATCCAGTTCAAGCTAGCGGACATGGCAGTGGCCATTGAGTTGGCCAGAAACCAGTATCTCAAGGCGGCCTGGCTCAAGGACCAGGGTCGAAAACATACATTTGAGGCCGCAGCGGCAAAACTTTTTGCCTCGGAGATGTTTGAAAAGGTGGCAAGCGACGCCCTCCAGATCCATGGAGGATACGGATATATGAATGAATATCCCGTGTCCCGCCTTTACAAGAGCGCCAAGCTCCTGCAAATCGTTGAAGGTACTTCAGAGGTCCAGAGGATGGTGATAGGAAGGCATCTGGCACCGTAACGAAATTCAATTAAGGAGAGGATACCATGAGACAAGTTGCCATTTTAGGTGTGGCTATGACTAAATTCGGTGTTTCCGAAAAGACAAACCTGGAGATGTTTGCCGAGGCAGGTCTTGAGGCCATCGCCCAATCCAACCTTGAGCCAAAAGACATGGAGGCCCTTTATTTCGGAAACTGCCTCGGTGACTTTGAAGAAGGTCAAATGCATATGGCCCCGTTTGCCCATGCGGAATTGGGATTGCCCATATCCGCGCCTGCCACCAGATTTGAGTCGGCCTGCGCCACAGCTACCGTCGCTATCCGTCATGCGGCCCTTCTCGTGGGAGCAGGTATCTATGACGTCGTTATAGCAGGAGGCACGGAACGGGCCTGCGCCATGGGCACCCCATTGGCCACAAAGACCTTTGCCATGGCTCACCATGCGCAATATGAATCAAGACCCGGATTGACTTTCCCAGGTGTATTTGCCATGGCAGCCCACATGTATTCCGATAAGTATGGTATCCCTTTAAAGGAATTAAAGCGAAACATGGCCGAGGTAGCGGTAAAGAACCACTACCATGGCTCTATGAACCCAAAGGCACATTTTCAAAAGGAAATTGACGTAAATACCGTTTTGGACGGTATAATGGTTGCAGATCCGCTCCAGCTTTTTGATTGTTGTCCTTTCTCGGACGGAGCAGCGGCCGTGGTGGTGGCGGAAGCCGGAAAGGCTAAGGAATTTTCGAAAAAGCCCGTTTATATTGCAGGGATGGGGCAGGCATCGTGTGGGCCTCTTTATCTGCAGAAAGACATCACACGGGTCAGATCGAGGGAGGAGTCGGTTGCCCAGGCTTACAGGGAGGCGGGACTGGGTCCGGATGATATCGACGTGGTGGAACTGCATGACTGCTTTACCATTGCAGAGATCTTAGCCTTGGAAAGTTTCGGGTTTTATGAATTCGGAAAGGCATATGATGCGGCCACCAAGAGAGAGACATATCTGGGGGGTAAGGTGGCGGTCAATCCATCGGGCGGACTTAAAGCCAAAGGGCACCCAATAGGCGCTACCGGGGCCGCACAGGTAACGGAAATTGTGGAACAGCTCAGGGAAGAAAGCGGGCCTCGACAGGTTGAAGGTGCCCGGGTCGGTCTGGTGGACACCCTGGGAGGAGACTTCGGAACGGTATGCAATATCATCCTGAGGAGTGAAACATCTTAGTTCGTTGAAAGTATTATAAAGGAGTTAAGAAATGGACTACAAGCTTACTTATGATCAATACCAGGAGGGCCTCGAACAGGGAAAGCTTCTGGGCCTCAAGTGCAACGGGTGTGCTGCTGTGACCTTTCCGCCCAAGTCCCTGTGCCGGGAATGTAACGGGTCCGATCTGAATGTAACTGAAATAAAGGGACATGGGACCCTGCGCACCTTTACGGTTATCCGTGTTCCGCCAAAGGGCTTCACCTCTCCCTATGTAGTTGCCATGGCGGAAATAGATGAAGGAGCCTGGGTCATGGGAAACCTGGTGGATATCAACCCTGATGACGCAGACATGAGCCTGATCGGAAAAAAGGTTAGAATAGGTAGCCAGATCGTAAAGGGTGACACATATTCAGGTGGTGATTCCCGCGTGGTGACCTTTACCCTGGCAGAAGAATAGAGGGGCGCAACATGGCCCACCTAACCCCCCTGGCCCATCTTGCGTAGAAATGTGATAATAGTATTTTCGAAAGCATTCGGCATATCCCTGATTGACTGATTGCAGGTTTTGAAATGAGCAGGTGTTTATACGTTGCAAAAGTGCTTCTCTTGGGACTGCTTACGGCTCAGATTATTGCCACCATACAGGTCTATCTGTCCAACGCCGGGCTTTACCATTCTCTCATTAGCATCAGGAATGCCGGTTACCTGATCATACCAAACCAGAGGATCATGCAGGGTCTCATGGAGTTAAGCCCTGCCTTCTTCGGGGCGATTTTTTTTACGCTGAGTTTAGGTGCCGGCCTCTCCCTCCTCACGCTCGCCGCGGCCTGGATTTGGGCCCGTCTTTTTTCCCGCAAGAAAATTCTTCTGCTACTATTCCTGATTCCCTGGGTAGGATTGCTTGTGGGAGTGAATCTAAAGGGCTTCTGCCCCATGGTAACCTCCTATTTTTTTCTCATACCCATTATGGTCTTTGTGTCTGCTTTGAGGTGGCTGCCCCCCCGGAGAGGCCAAAGGGTCTGGTTAAAAGAAATAGTTCACCTTATACCGCTCATAGTGCTGACAGTCTTATGGATGTCTCAGGCGGACAGCAACCTGTTTGTGGGCCTCAGAGACAATCTGCTGCTTTCCAATAACTTCGGGATGAAGATCAATGATTTTTATTATAAATATACACTCTACCCTGCGGAAGTATTCAAATCTCTGGACCAGAAGACCCTCAAGACCTGCAGACTTGAGCATATTAATAAAAAGACCAATGCAGGCCTTTTGAAAAAAAAGCTAATCAATCACGACTACCTTGAAATAAATGGAAGCGCAGCGGTCGATCTGACTATAGTGGAACAGGATAATATCCTGATTTATAAGAATAAGGGCAAGTCAATTTTAGAAACTCCGTTCAAGGATTTTGTCTCCAGGCCGGGAAATGTACTGAGGGAGTTTTCTGTAAGGACAGACAGACACGGCCTTTTTCGGCATTTCACGTTTTTCTCCCTCTTGATTGGCTTTCCTGTCACCCTGTATATTGTTTTCTATACTTTATTTTGCCTTATATCGTGTGCGTTTGTTGATACGAGGATTTCCCCTGTGATTTCCGGAATCCTCTGTGTTCTGGTGGGTATTGCTCTTCTCGTTTTTTTCCATATGGGCGCAGGGGCAAAGGTGGAGGAGAAAGATTTGCATGAAGCCATGGTATCCGCCCGTTGGCAGGATAGGGTCGCAGCACTAAAACTAATACAGCAGAAAGGCTTGAATATAGGTAATTATAACGCCTATAGAAACATGTTGGCAAGCCCTCATATACCTGAGCGTTACTGGTTGGCGAGGGTATTGGGTGCGAGCCGGAAACCTGATACTTATAAGGACCTGTTGGTCTTTCTCGACGACCTCTACCCTAACGTGGTGTGTATGGCTTTTCATTCCCTGGGTCAGAGGGGTAAAAAAGGGATTGTCAGGGAGATTGTCAAGAGGATTGAAACATCGGATCACTGGTACGAACAGTGGTATGCCTACAGGACATTGAGGACCCTTGGATGGAAGCAAGCAAAATCACAATAAAGGCCCAGTTCATATCCATTGCAACAATTGCTTTCATTGAGGTGGCCACAAGAATTGTAATTTCCAGGAGCTATTTCAATCCTATGGTGATCCTGGGCGTGGCCCGCGTCCTTGAAACAGGCCTGATCATACTCATTGTCCTGGCCTGGGGAAAAGGCCTGTCTTCCATAGGGCTGGCCCCATCCACAATGAGTCGCGGGCTTAAAAAAGGGTTGATCTGGTCGGCAGGTTTTGGCCTGGTCACATTTTTTGGCTTTATTGCATTGTTCCTTGTTGATATCAATCCCCTGACACTTATCCATACACCCTTACCAGGGAAAACCAAAGAAATCGCCCTATTTTTTTTTATTGGTGGACTTGTAGCCCCAATTGCTGAAGAGGTCTTTTTTCGTGGAATTCTTTATGGCTTTTTTAGAAGATGGGGTGTGTTGCTGGCCCTTATCCTGACCACCGTCATATTTGTACTGGCCCATCCTGTTTTTCCAGGGATTCCCGTGACCCAGATGGTGGGGGGGATTATGTTTGCTTTGGCCTACGAGATAGAAGGGAGCCTGATGGTTCCCATCACCATCCATGTCCTGGGCAATATGGCCATCTTCACGTTTTCACTGATACCCTAATAATCTATCAAACTTAGCTGGTGGTCCTGGATCTGCTATGCCTGTTAAGTAATGATTCCTCATGCCCCATGGAATAAAGTTCAAATGACAAAATTCAAATGTCAAATCAAATCCAAAACCCCAATGTCAAAATATTTTCCAGAAATATCAATTAGTTATCTTTTCTCGTTGTGCATTTTTACCAGTGTAGGCTGCATTTGCATTAATCATTAATGGGTGGTCGTATTTTTTTGCATTTGTCATTTGACATTTATTTGAAATTTAGGCTTTCATCTTTGTCATTCGAATTCATTTTATTATTCTCAAGTTTTCCAAAAATCAGCGGATAATAGCTATAGGAACGACGCAGTTTCAAAATTCCTGGTTTTCGTTCAGAGATTAAATAAAGGATAACAGCCCATGAATAGAACATCAAGAATGGCGTGGTTCGCGTTCAGAGATTAAATAAAGGATAACAGCCCATGAATAGAACATCAAGAATGGCGTGGTTCGCTGTATTAATGTTCCTTTTAGCTGGTTGTACATATCAACGTCAGGCAGAGATCCAACCTCCTGGTCTGCCGGAACAAATCTATGCAAGCCCGCAATTTAACGATTACAGACAGACAAGGGTAGGGGTGTTCACTTTTTCAGAACTATCGTACGCACCGGGTATGGGGAGGGCTGCGGCTGAATCCATTTACCGTGAGTTACTGAGAAAGGGAGTATTCTCGAATGTGACAGATGAGGCTGCGTTTTCTAATACTTACGCAGTGTCTATTATAGACCTGGCCCGATCCAAGGGCTACGATATCGCAATTACAGTTGAAATTCTCTACTATTTTGATGGGAGCGCTTCCCAGCCATCTCGTGTTGCAGAACGGATCAAGGTGGTTCATGTGCCAACCAACGAGATCCTATGGTATGCAGCTGCAAATGAGGTGTCACTACCCGCTCCGGACATCGACTATATCTTTTTAACAGCTATGGGTTATCCTGCCTTACCGACTACTTTGCTGTTTAAGAGAAATGCCGAGAAGTTCTGCAATATGTTGCTTGAAAAGCCATGAGGCTTACCTGGTCGTAGAAAGAGTCAGGATTTTACCGCCTCGCAAAACCTTGATCTCAAGGGATCCACCTTGATGTAATCCTCCCATGGTGTCTCGAATTTGGCACACATCCTCAATTTTTGTGGAAATCCGTACACCCTGTACTTCAAGCACAATATCGCCGCCTATAAGAATTCTCTCACGGCCTATTTTAACAGGGATCATGCTGGGCTCAAGGCCCATTTCACGAGCTGGAGAGTTATCTGCCACACGCTGAATCAATAGCCCGGCTTCCTGGGGCACGTTTAACGCCTTTGCCAGGGGGCCAGAGACGAGATAAGTCTCCAGACCGATCCAAAACGACTTTTGGTTAAGGAGCAACTCTTTAGCGCTGTTAATGCTGATGGCAAACCCCAAACCCTCAGATCCACCTGACTGAGAGAGAATATGGCTGACGATGCCGATTACTTTGCCATCCCAGCTAAACATGGGGCCGCCGGAATTGCCCAAATTGATTGCTGCATCAGTTTGCAGAAATTCAATGGGGACCAGTTGATTGCAAATGCCTATGGGCCTCCTTCGACCACTCAAAAACCCAACTGTTAATGTGTGATCGATCCCATAAGGCGCTCCCACGACAAAAACCTCATCGCCGATGGCCATCGTATCGGAATTGCCCAACTCCGCCACCACGAGATTATCGGGAACAGTTTCGAGTTTGAGTAATGCAACGTCTGCCTGCATGGCGGTGCCCACAACCCTGGCGCTGACTGAACGTCCATCGAGAAAATGTACGGACACCGCATCGGCAACCTGCACCACATGTGATGCTGTCATGATTAGACCATCCTTGGAGACCACAACACCTGAACCCAAGCCCCCTTTTTTGGCCGTTTCGCCAGGTTTCAGACCAGAATGGCCGTGCTCTTTGGTGACAATAACTACCACCGCAGGGTTGATCTGCCTGAATACCTTGCTTAAGGATCTCGCGTTTGCTGTGGGGACTAATTCGAGCTTGATCGGGAGACCCGGGCCGGTAAGAAAGATGAGAAAGGAAACTGCCAGGGTCAGAATAAATTTCAGGTACATATGAATTCCTCCATGATTTGAGTAAAAAGTGGTCGTAAATGGCCAATTCCTATCAGGTTTTGAATTTTTTTCAAAGTCAAATATCGCGCGGAAATGAGACAAGGTAATGAAAGAGTGAAGAAGAGTTGGATCACATCATTCAATTGGGCCCTTAGCGATAAAATTCTGCTCAAAACGTGCAGAAGATTTAAAAGTAAAATCAGAATTCAAAAAAATGCGAAGTGTCTAAAGTGAACTTTGATGAACTCGTAAAAAGTCGAAAAACACCTTTTTTTGTCATTCCGACGAAAGCCGGAATCCAGTTTTTTCAATTAGTTGCAGAGTTTCTGGACTCCGGTTTTCACCGGAGTGACGACTTTTTGCGAAACCATCAACTTTAGTTCACTTATAATTTTTCCGGTTAATCCGGGTTAGGGCAATATTGATAAAAAAGGTGATTAGAGAATTATTGCCATTTCTTTTTAGTTGCCATTTTTGTAACATCTCAATAAATTAGGACGTTCACAACCGGGTTGATGCTTTGAGCGAATGACAATGGCTGTATTTTCTTTCCGCTTCCAGCCCGTAGGGCTTCCAGGCCGGAGGGGAATTTAGGCGTAAGCCTTTTATAAAATCCTTACGGCCCGCCCTGGTGCGACATCACGGGACGCAGCTCTTATCGCTGCAATATTTGCAAAGCTGGAGTTGTAGAACATATAAATTGCTAATCAGGTCTGGGCCAGGGATAAACTCCACCCGAATTTATTGAGAACTTACACATTTTTTAGTTGACATTTAAATTTAAATGTTTAAAATGGAATAGTTGCTTCAAAAATCTATATCGAACGATTAATATTTAGTTGTTTCGCGGGTTGTTCACTGTTCCAAGGATTATTTCTTTTATCAGAAGGCCGACCTGAGTTTTAGGAGCATAAAATTCAAAGAAAGGAGGTCAGCACTATGGTAGAAGGAGTCGTAAAATGGTTCAGTGACCAAAAGGGATTCGGTTTCATCGAGCAAGAAGATGGTGACGATGTATTTGTTCATCATTCAGGCATCAATGCAAGCGGTTTCAAATCTCTAAGAGAAGGCGATCGGGTTACTTTTGATATAGAGCAAGGCAAAAAAGGCCCTGCAGCAGCAAATGTCACGGTAATCTAACTCACTGTTCTAAACAGAAAAAAGGCATTCCATTGAATGATGATTTGGAATGCCTTTCTTATATTAAGAGTTTGGTAAAAGTTTTCTAAGCTCATACTCGTTTTGACCCTTGACCAATTTGATTAAAAACCATCCTTTTATATAGATTTATTAAAATAACTTGATTTTAGTTAAAAACAGATTATTATAGAGGGGAGCCATGAAGTTTCGCTTTTATGGGTGGCACTATTTAGTTCTAAGGGGAAGACCCAATTGTCAAAATAGGCATCTTGTCGCGTTGAGACGAGATGCCCTTTTATTTGACCAGGTTTGTGAAGCAATTTGAGAGAAAAATGAATTTGGGGGTATTGAGGTGAATGGAAAAAGGAACAAATGAAATGGCAGAAAACGAATTCTCGGTAAAAGAAAACGTGTATCCCACCTTTGAGGATGACCAGAAGATTTTTTCTGAAGAGATAGTGGAAGATTTCAATGAAACCGAGGAAAGCATACAAGACAGCGATAACTTTATGGAATTATACGAAGAGAGTCTGAAAAGCATCCATGAGGGTAAGGTTATCAAAGGAGAAATCGTTCAAATAGATAAGGAATTTGTGCTGGTTGATATCGGTTATAAATCAGAAGGACAAATTCGAATCGCTGAGTTTGTTAACCTGGAGGGCCAGCTTACTGCCAAAGTGGGTGACAAGGTAGATGTCCTCTTAGTGCGTAAAGAGGATAAAGATGGGCGTATTATTCTTTCTAAGGAAAAGGCTGCGAGAGTCAAGATATGGGATGATGTTGAAGAAGCCTACAAGAACCATGATACGGTAAGAGGTAAAATAATTTCTCGAGTGAAAGGGGGACTTTCTGTCGATATTGGCGTGCAGGCTTTCTTACCTGGGTCTCAGGCCGATATGAGACCAGTCAGGGATTTGGGGACCCTGGTAGGAGCAGAACATGATTTCAGGGTCATAAAATATGAAAAGCGCCAAGGCAATATCGTCCTGTCTCGTCGGGCCGCCTTAGAGGCAGAGCGAAAAGCCCTCCGGGAAAAAACACTTGAACTACTTGAAAAGGACGCGATCCTTGAGGGGATAGTCAGAAATATCACCGATTATGGCCTGTTTATCGACCTTGGCGGCATCGACGGCCTTGTTCATATTACTGATATGTCCTGGGGCAAGATCGGACATCCGTCAGAGATATATCAGATTGGTGACAAGATAACGGTCAAGATTTTGAGCTTTGACAAAGAGAGAGAAAGGGTATCTCTCGGCATCAAACAGTTAACACCTGATCCGTGGAGCGGGGCTCAAGATAAATACCCAGTGGGTACCAGCATAACAGGTCGTATCGAGAGGCTGAAAGAATACGGCGCCTTCGTAGAGGTGGAAGAAGGCATGGAAGGCCTGATTCATATATCTGAAATGTCGTGGACCAGAAAGACCAAGCATCCTTCTCAGATATTGAGCGTCGGCAATATCGTGGAAGCCAAGGTTTTAAGCCTCGATATTGCCAAAAAGCGGATTTCCTTAAGTATAAAACAGCTTGAACCAAATCCTTGGGATACTATTGGTGAAAATTATCCTATAGGAGCTATTATAGAGGGAAAGATTAAAAATATCACTGACTTCGGTATTTTTATCGGCATTGATGAAGGTATTGATGGCCTTGTCCATATATCTGACATTTCATGGACCAAAAAAATAAACCACCCTTCGGAACTTTATGCAAAAGGCGACGAAGTGCAGGCAGTTATCTTAGACATTGACAAGGAGAATGAACGTTTTTCATTGGGAATCAAACAACTAACGCCAGACCCATGGAATGAAATCCCAGAAAAATATAAACCCGGCACCCGAGTTTCCGGTACCGTGACTAACGTCACTGATTTTGGCCTCTTCGTTGAGCTGGAAGAAGGCATAGAGGGCCTGATTCACGTCTCTCAATTACCCAAGGGCAAACAGGACAATCCACTGGAGGCATTTCAGGTTAAGGATGAAATAGAGGCCGAGGTTGTTAATGTCTCAAAAGAGGATAAAAGGATAGGGCTTTCCATTCGGAAACTTAAGGAAAGCTCGGGAAAAGGTATTCATGAAAGCTACGTGAACAATCAGAAACAAGCCACGTCTAATATAGGAACGCTGTTAAAAGAAAAAATGATGGATTCACAATCTCAAGCCTTACTCGATAAGCAGGAATCAGAACTGGACGAAGCCGTCGAATCTGAATCTGATATTGAAATTGGACCGGATGACAGCTCTTCCGAGAAACCAAAACCTGAAAAGACTGACTCCGTTTAGGAGCCAGCAACTGATTATAGATCTTATCCCCCGTGGTGCTGTTCTTCGCGGCCGAGTATTGGGGCTTAGGGCCTGCACCTCCTGTTCCTTTCCACGCTCTCCGTTTTAGTTGACGCTTTGCGGTTTTTTCGCTATAGATATCCCTGCATGTACACAGAATAATGGAAGAATAGTAAAAGAGGTTTTATCATGAGGAAGGTAATATCTGTATTCCTGTTCTTAGCGACCGCCTGCGCATGTGGGGGCCAATTAGGGGTCTCTTCTGAATCAAACTTACGAAATTTTTCCATAGCGATACCTGAGGGATGGAGAGAATTAAATAGCCCCGAATATCTTATGATAACAAGAGAAGGAGCTTTTTCGCAATATATCCTCGTTCAACAGCGCCGTGTAGACAAACCCTTCAAGCACACAGAAAAGAAATTGAACAAGTACATGCTTCCGCAACAAGTCTCAGAGGTCATAATGGATGAAATCAGGTCAGACAGTCGCGTACTGAATTTCCATTTAAGTGAGTACGTTCGGACCCGGATAAACAAATATAATGGGTTTAGAATTGTATATACGTACAAAGAAAAGGGTGGATTGAACTTTTTGACCATCTTTTATGGGTTTCTGGAAGGGGATTGGTTCTATTGCTTACGCTATAGTGTTGAGGTAAAAAAATACACCGATGAAGACATCGAAACCTTCGAAAAGGTTTTAAATAGCTTCAAGATTGCAGGAACCCCATCTGCGTAAATTCAGTGCGGAATTTGTATCCTATTTCCTCTGTGTACAGGAATTTTTTAAAGAAAGAAGAAAACCATGCTTCTTGATCCTATTTTGGGGTTATTCTCTAATGACTTGGCCATTGATCTCGGTACGGCTAATACTCTTGTGTATGTGAAAGGTATAGGGATTGTCTTGAATGAGCCGTCCGTGGTGACTGTCAGGAAGGATGAGGTAGGAGCCAAGAAGGTTTTGGCGGTTGGTCAAGAAGCAAAAATGATGTTTGGCAGAACTCCGGAAAATATTGTGGCGATCCGCCCCATGGAAGAAGGAGTGATTGCGGATTTTGAAATAACTGAAGCGATGCTTCGTCATTTCATAAGGAAGGTCCACAAGCGGCGGAGATTCTTAAGGCCTCGAATTATTATCTGTGTCCCCAGTGGAATAACCCCGGTTGAAAAGCGGGCGGTGCGTGAATCGGCTGAGTCTGCCGGAGCAAGAGAAGTGTATCTTATCGAGGAGCCAATGGCGGCTGCCATTGGTGCAGGACTGCCCGTAACAGAACCGATTGGCAACATGGTGGTAGACATTGGTGGTGGCACCACAGAGGTTGCGGTGATTTCTTTGGCAGGTATTGTCTGTAGCAGATCTGTGAGGGTCGCTGGTGATAAGATGGATGAAGCCATACTCAATTACATCAAAAGAAATCACAATCTCCTGATAGGCATCAACACCGCGGAAATTATCAAGATTAACATTGGAAGCGCCTATCCAGGCGAGGAGAGAGAGCGCGTTGAAGTGAGGGG
>MVDB01000108.1 GCA_002050025.1 Desulfobacteraceae bacterium 4484_190.2 | reverse complement strand
ATACGACTGAGGTAAAATATATCAAAGGCCTCCACGACGGAGTACTCAAGAGGGTCCTTCTGACACCTGAAGAGAGTCCGGCAGTGAACTACGCCTTTGATGTTACGCCTGCTCGATTAGTGACCGGTCTTATCACCGAGCGCGGCATTTGCGATGCCTCGGAGGAAGGCGTGCTGGGATTATATCCGGAAAAGCGGCCATAGGTTTTGGTAATACGCTTAAAGAAATCACAGAGAACACATTGTGGCATATCAACCACTTGATAATAAAAGCGGTAAGTTCTCAATAAGCACGGGCTGTGCTTAAAAAATCCCCCTCAATCCCCCTTTGCAAAGGGGGAAGTAATCGGAATGCCCGAACTTATTGAGGACTTACTAAAAGCGTTGTTGACTATGTGAAAAGTTTTAGATATAGGCCCGAAATATTTTCCAATCTGAGCCCACTGTTGCCATGCTCCAGGCCGTGAGGGCCGTTGTCCACGATAATGAGACACCGGAAAAGGATTTCGATATCTACAACACCTTGAAGGACCAATCACTGCACTCTTAGCTTCCCCTCTCGTGTTTAGAGGAAGGACATGAATGGATAAATGGAGGGCTCATCGCGGATTAGTGTGAAAACCAGGTCGGGAACATAGCACAAAAGCATTGTAGGGTCGGGTTTTATACCCGACCGGGGTTGCGGTGGCATATAAAATGCCACCCTGCATGATGTGAGCAAAGGCTTTCACGCTAATCCGCAAAACCAAATGGATTAAGGTATCAAACAAATAAAGGTTTTAGCTCTGAATGGCGCAGTCGGTAGTGTCTCCGGTCAGTTTTAAAAGGGCATGATTCAGGGCAGGAAATACTACAGAAAGGTTGTCCCTTGCCCCGCCCGGACTTCCAGGGAGATTGATTATGAGGGAACTCTTCCTGACACCCGCCATGGCACGGGAGATCATGGCGTGGGGCGTTTTTTTTAGGCTGGCGGCGCGCATGGCCTCTGCCATGCCAGGGACCTCATAATCAATGACGTTTTCCATGGCCTGCGGGGTGACATCCGTTGGGCTGAGGCCGGTTCCTCCTGTAGTGACGATGAAGGTGAGGCCCTCTCTGTCAACCCACTCTATAAGCGTATCTGCAATTTTCTGCCGATTATCAGGGATGATCTTCTTCCTCAGCACGAGAAAGCCGTATTCCTCCAGCATCTTAGCGACAATATCTCCGCTCTCATCTTTTCTTTTGCCCGCAGCCCCTTTGTCGCTGATTGTCAGAACACCTGCTGTAAATTGTTTATCCATTGCGCGTTTATTCTTGATCCTTAGCGGCTGCGATCACCTTTTCTGCAAGCTGGGCCGGCACTTCCTCATAATGGGAGTGCTCCATCCGAAATGTTCCACGGCCTCCAGTTATGGAATTGAGATCCAGGGCGTACTGCAGTACTTCGGCCATAGGGACATTGGCCTTAATAACCTGATATCTTCCCTGACTGTCCATTCCAAGGACCCTTCCGCGTCGACCGTTCAGGTCGCCCATCACATCGCCCATCGCATCCTCCGGGATTGTAATCTCCATTTTCATGATGGGCTCGAGAAGTGTGGGGCTCGCATCCTGCATCGCC
The DNA here is from genome assembly GCA_002050025.1 of Desulfobacteraceae bacterium 4484_190.2. Classification (GTDB taxonomy): domain Bacteria; phylum Desulfobacterota; class DSM-4660; order Desulfatiglandales; family Desulfatiglandaceae; genus 4484-190-2. The sequence goes on along the minus strand of MVDB01000108.1, from coordinate 8,345 downwards.
TTTTTTAGGCACATGCGGGCTGCTATTTTGAATGCCATTTCGGATGAGTCCACGTCGTGGGATTTACCGTCAAAGAAGCGGACCTTCAGGTCCACGATAGGGTAGCCGGCCAGGGGGCCGCTTGTAAGTGCTTCATTAAGTCCTTTTTCCACGGCAGGCACGAAATTTCTGGGTACATTCATGCCGGTCAGGGCCTCATCGAACTCAAATCCTGAACCCTTTTCCAAAGGGGAGACATCAAAATGAACTTCGGCAAATTGGCCTCTGCCGCCAGTCTGTTTCTTGTGGCGGTAAATGATTTTTTTTACAGATTTTTTAATGGTTTCCCGGTAAGGCACCGTAACTGGATTCAGATTAACCTCCACCCCGAATTTTCGTTGCAGTTTTTCGCACGTGGTTTCTAAGTGTATCTGGCCTGTGCCGGATAGGAGAGTCTCGGAAGTAGCCTGGTCCCTCTCCAGCCTGAGAGTGGGGTCTTCTTCGAGAAGTTTAGCCAAAGAGGTAAAAACCTTGTCTTCACTGCCTTTGACTTTTGCCTCAACCGCATAGGATATAACAGATGGTAGCGGTTCAGAGGGTTTATAGATGATAGGATCATCAGGGGCGCACAGGGTATCTCCTGTAGATGTCTCTTTTAATTTGGCTATGGCGATAATATCTCCGGGGCCAGCCATTTCCACCGGCCGCTGCTTTTTGCCTTCTATGAGAAGAAGTTGGCCAAATTTTTCTTTGGTTTGTTTATTAGCGTTATAAAGTGTCAAATCCGATTTAATTGTACCTGAAAAGACCCTTAGAAGGGTAAGCCTGCCAGCAAATGGGTCGGCAATGGTCTTAAACACAAGGGCAGAAAAAGGAGCGTCAACCGTGGGTGGCCTCTCTACAACTTCTTCTCCACCAGGTTTGGTCCCTTCCCTGGGAGCTTTTTCAAGGGGTGAGGGGAGACCCTGGACAATAAGGTCCATCAATTGGGCAATACCCAGGTTCGAAGTAGAGGAGCCGCAGACCGTGGGGACAATCATGCCCGATTTGATGCCTTGCATTAAAGTTTCCTCAATCTCCTTGGTGGAGAGGTCTTCCCCCTCCAGGTATTTTTCCATGAGGTCATCGTCAGCTTCAACAATGTTCTCTATTATTTTTTCACGCCATTCACTGACGATTTTCCTCAGCACCTATGGGGAGAAATACCGGCGTTGCTTTGACATCAAGAATCCGGGAGCTTTCTTCCACAATTTTGAAAAAATCGGATCTTTCTTTGTCCAGTTTATTGATAAAGATAATTCTGGGGAGCTGCAATTCATCTGCAAATTTCCAGACTTTTTCTGTTCCAACCTTTACGCCATCGGTGGCATCTATAACTAATACCACGCCATCGGCCGCCTGCATTGAAAGCCTGGTATCTGAAAGGAAATTGTCATCTCCTGGTGTATCAATAAGATTAATAGTGTGTTTTTTCCAGTTGCAGTGATGAAAAGAGGTGTTAATTGTAATTTTTCTCTTTATTTCTTCAGGTTCAAAATCCAGGTTTGACGTGCCGTCATCAACTTTGCCCAGCCTTGTGGTTGCTTTTCCATTAAAGAGAATGGCTTCGGCCAAAGAAGTTTTGCCTGAACCACCGTGAGCGATGAAGGCTACATTTCTTAACTGTTCAGCTCTTTTTTCCATGCGCAAATCCTCTCCCGATTATTCTGAAATTTTATGAAAAAATAGGATGCACTCATTTTGTTACTTCATGGCCTCAGAGAGCAATTTATCGAGTACCTGAGAAATCAAAAGAGGTATTCTCTACACACAATAAGGAACTACCAGATTGACTTAAGGCAGTTTTCAGAATTCGTGGCCTTAAGAGAACCACGGTCTGAAGGTAAAAATTCCGACCCAGGCATTGGAATGATCGACTCCCAGGTTATCAGAGCGTACCTCGGGAGCCTTTATGGGCGGTTCAGGCGGTCTACCATTGCCCGTAAGCTTTCTGCCGTTCGTTCATTTTTTCTTTTCTTAGAGAGGAAAGGTTTAACCAAGTGGAACCCTGCAGCAGATATCGCATCGCCGAAATTAGAAAAATACATGCCCACGTATCTTCTTGTGGATGAGGTCTTCAGGCTTCTTGAGAGACCTGATAGGGAAAAACCTCTGGGGCTGAGGGATCTGGCGATTTTGGAGGTGCTTTATTCTTGCGGATTTCGCGTGAGCGAACTTGAGGCCCTCACCATATCCAGTATTGATTTTGACGAACGCTTGGTTAGAGTCATAGGCAAAGGGGATAAGGAGAGGATTGTACCCATTGGCAGGCAGGCCTTACAGGCCGTTAGAAACTACCTGGAGGCGACTCAATATCTTAGACGAAGGAATGCAGATATCTCCCGGGGCGAGCCTCTTTTTATCAATTTTAGGGGAGGAGCACTCTCCGGGCGAAGTATTGGGAGGATTATTAAGGAATATGCCATAGAGAGCGGTCTAACCGCTGATGTTAGCCCTCATTCAATGAGGCATACCTTTGCCACGCATTTGTTGGATGGGGGCGCTGATCTCAGGGCAGTGCAAGAACTCCTGGGGCATGAGAGCCTTTCTACCACACAAAAATATACACATGTAAGCCTTGATAGGCTCATGGAAGTCTATGATAAGGCCCATCCGAGGAGTTAAAAAAAAACAGAACCCAGATACTAAAGAGGATATCAATGCCATGAAAAAAAATACCTTCGGGAAAATAAGAGCTACCACGATTCTTGCGATTAAAAAAAATGGAAGGGCCGTAATGGCAGGAGACGGACAGGTGAGCCTTGGTGATACGATCATGAAGCAAAAGGCCACAAAGGTTCGTTATATGTACAAAGACAGGGTCCTGGTGGGGTTTGCCGGCGCAGCGGCTGATGCCTTTAATCTATTCGAGAGGCTGGAAGCAAAGCTGGAGACCTATAATGGAAAACTCACAAGGGCTGCTGTTGAATTGGCCAAAGACTGGAGGACTGATAAGATACTCAGAAGGCTTGAAGCATTGCTACTTGCCATGGATAACGAGCATATCTTCATCATCTCCGGCACTGGCGATGTAATAGAGCCCGATGAATCCGTGGCTGCTATCGGATCTGGCGGACCTTTCGCCCTTGCTGCTGCCAGTGCTCTCGTGGAACATTCCGACCTGGACGCTGATGCAATTGCTCGTGAGAGCATGAAGATAGCCGCGTCTATCTGTGTTTATACAAATGAAGAGGTAGTTATCCATGAACTTGAACCTGAGGAATGAATCAGGGGAAAGGAAAGATATTTCTTTGAATAGTCAATCGCCAATCTAAAATCAAAAATATTCCTACAGAGGCAGTTATGGAAAAAGATGGAACAGAAAGAGATCAACTCATGAAGGTTTTGACGCCGAGAGAAATTGTTTCAGAGCTGGACGAATACATCATTGGGCAAGACCAGGCAAAGCGTTCGGTAGCCATTGCCCTGAGAAACAGGTGGCGCCGACAGCAAGTCCCTCCAGAACTGAGGGATGAGATCGCCCCGAAAAACATCATCATGATTGGCCCCACAGGGGTTGGAAAAACTGAAATTGCCAGGCGCCTGGCCCGCCTTGCCAAATCCCCGTTTCTCAAAGTAGAGGCCACTAAATTCACCGAGGTAGGATACGTGGGCCGTGATGTTGAAGCCATTGTCAGGGACCTGACAGAACTGGCTGTTAATATAGCCAAAAAAGAGGAACAGGAAAATGTGAAGGTGAAGGCCCGTGAACTGGCAGAGGAAAGGCTGCTTGATATTCTACTGCCCAGAAAGAAGGAGAAACTTCGTGGGGAAGAGGAGGGGGAGAAGGAAAAAATATTGGAAGTGGTAAGGACGGAAAAAACAGAAAACTCCTCCACACGTGAAAAATTGCGGCGTATGTTAAGAAAAGGGAAGCTGGATGAGCGTTATGTGGAGTTAGATGTGACCGACAGTAATGTTCCCATGGTGGAGATATTTTCTGCAGCAGGTCTTGAAGAAATGGAGCTTAACGTGAAGGAGGTTTTCGGGAATATCTTTCCAGCCAAAAAAAAGAAGAGGCGTGTGAAGATCCCTGAGGCCATGGAAATTATTTTTCAAGAGGAGTCGCAAAAGCTTATCGACATGGATAAGGTTATCGAAAGTGCAGTCCACATGACAGAACAAAATGGCATCATATTTCTGGACGAATTGGATAAGGTTGCAGGCTCAGAGTCTTCATACGGTCCTGATGTATCCCGGGAAGGAGTACAACGTGATCTCCTGCCGATTGTGGAAGGTTCAACGGTTATTACCAAATACGGGATGGTTAAGACTGACCATATCCTGTTCATTGCGGCAGGCGCTTTCAATGTAAGCAAGCCTTCGGACCTTTTGCCGGAGTTTCAGGGAAGATTTCCTATCAGAGTGGAGCTGGATTCCCTTTCTACGGATGACTTTGTTCGAATTCTCACAGAGCCAAAAAATGCGTTGATCATTCAATATAAGGCATTACTTGCTACGGAGGGAATTGAGCTTTTGTTTGAGGATTCGGCTATCAGAGAAATCGCCAGCATGGCCAGTGATGTAAACGAACGTACGGAGAATATCGGAGCTCGTCGCCTCCATACTGTCATGGAGAAGTTGCTTGATGAGATATCATATGATGCACCGGATATGACCGACAAAAGTGTGCCTATTACCAAAAAATATGTGGGAGAAAAACTGGCGGATATACTGGAGGATGAAAACTTAAGTAGGTATATCCTTTAATTGTTGCAAAAAGGTGTAATATTCCAAGATGCCGAATGACCAAAAAGACATAGCAAATGTTTTAATTGAAGCCCTTCCATACATACAGAGATTTAACGGGGCTACCATTGTCGTAAAGTATGGCGGCCATGCCATGGTGGACGAACGGCTAAAGAGAAGTTTCGCTCTGGACATTATTTTAATGAAATATGTGGGAATGAATCCCATTGTGGTCCATGGCGGGGGGCCGCAGATTGGTGATTTTTTGAGAAAGCTGTCCATAGAAACGGAATTCGTGGATGGCATGCGGGTTACGGACCAGCAGACCATGGATGTGGTTGAGATGGTCTTGATGGGGAAGGTCAATAAAGAGATAGTAACCCTGATCAATCGAAACGGCGGCCGTGCTGTCGGACTCTCCGGTAAGGATGGGTTCCTTATTATGGCCAGAAAGATGAAGTATCTGAGGGAAAAAGGAAACGATCAACCACCTGAGATCATCGATATTGGCATGGTGGGAGAGATCACCTCTGTGGACAATCGGGTCCTCATGAGCCTTACCGAGAGCGGGTTTATCCCGGTCATTGCCCCTGTAGGTGCGGGTGAAGAGGGAGAGACATACAATATCAATGCGGATCTGGTGGCAGGGCACATAGCAGCATCCCTTAATGCCAGGAAGCTGGTCCTCCTTACTGATACGGAAGGCGTGCTTTCCAAGGATAAGACCTTGATATCAACCCTCAAAACGGAGGAAGTGGATCAACTGGTAGACAATGGAACCATCAAAGGGGGTATGATACCCAAGGTAAATTGTTGCATGGAGGCTCTAAAAAGTGGCGTTAGAAAGGCACACATTATCGATGGTCGACAGGATCACGCAATTTTGCTCGAGATTTTTACAAAAATTGGTGTGGGTACGGAGATTGTGCATAAGGATGAGAGATGAATAATCAAAATGAGACAACCATGAGTTTGGCAGACAAGTACATGTTTAAGACATACGCGCGGGTTCCTATAACACTGGTTCGAGGAGATGGATGCCGGGTGTGGGATGAAGACGGAAAGGAATATCTTGACTTTGTTGGGGGTATTGCGGTGTGCGCCCTGGGGCACAGCTCACCTATTGTGAGTAAGGCCCTGGAACATCAATCAAAAGAATTAGTACACGTTTCTAACCTCTATTACACCAGGCCACAGACAGAATTGGCCCGACTCTTAGTGGAAAATTCTTTTGCAGATCGGGTATTTTTTTGTAACAGCGGGGCTGAAGCCAACGAGGCAGCTATCAAGCTTGCGCGTCGTTACGCAAATAAAAAGTTCGGGCCTCAAAGGCATCTAATTATATCCATGGAGGATTCCTTCCATGGCCGGACCATGGCCACGCTTTCGGCCACGGGCCAGGAAAAGATTAAGGCCGGGTATAATCCTTTACTGGAAGGGTTCACATTTGTACCCTTTAATGACCTCGAAAGCCTTGATCGGGCCATGGATGAATCGGTCTGTGCAGTAATGCTTGAACCAATCCAGGGGGAAGGAGGGGTTGTTGTCCCTGATGTCGGTTATTTGAAAGGCGTTAAGGCATTGTGCCAGGATAGAGAGGCGCTTTTGATCTTTGATGAAGTCCAGGTTGGTATGGGCAGGACAGGAAAACTTTTTGCTCATGAGCATTACGGGGTTACGCCGGATATTATGACCCTGGCAAAGGCCCTTGGCAATGGCCTGCCCATTGGTGCGATGCTCGCTATCGAGGAATTAAGTAATGCTTTTGGTGCTGGAAGCCACGCCACCACATTTGGAGGCACCCCACTGGTAACTGCTGTATCAAAGGCAGTGGTGACGAGTCTCCTGGAAGATGGATGGATCGACCACTGTCGGGTCCAGGGAGACTACTTCAAACAGAGACTGGAGGAACTGGCTAAGAAGTATGACTTCATAAAAGAGATCAGGGGACAGGGCCTCATCCTTGGAATGGAAATGCTGAGACCGGGAGCCGCGGTAGTGAAAGCCATGATGGAAAAGGGTTTCCTGATTAACTGTACCCAGGAAAAAGTCCTTCGTTTTATACCTCCACTCATTGTTGAAGAGGAAGAGATTGACCTGCTGGTAGAAGCCCTTGAAAATGTTCTGGATCAACTAAAGGAGAATATAAAGTGAGCGAAGAAATTAAAAAAATTGTGTTGGCCTATTCCGGAGGACTCGACACCTCTGTAATTTTGCACTGGCTTCAGGATACCTATAAGTGCCCGGTCGTGGCCTATGCCGCGGATGTCGGGCAGGGAGAGGAACTCGATGGAGTAATGGAGAAAGCCCTTAAAACCGGGGCAAATGAAGCTATCGTGGATGACCTGAGAGAGGAATTTGCACGTGATTTTGTCTGGCCTGCCATGAGAGCCAATGCCATTTATGAATCAACCTATTTACTTGGGACCTCTCTTGCAAGGCCGCCAATCGCCAGGGCTCAGGTGGAAACTGCGAGAAAGACAGGGGCCAATGCTGTCTGCCATGGCGCCACGGGAAAGGGAAATGACCAGGTGAGGTTTGAATTGGCCTATATGGCCCTGGAACCGAGCCTCAAGGTTATTGCGCCCTGGAGAGAATGGAAATTTAGAGGCAGGGAAGACCTCATGGAATATGCCCGTTCTAAAAATATTCCGGTGCCCGTGACCAAAGAAAAGCCTTATTCCATGGATCGAAATCTGTTGCATATCAGCTTCGAGGGTGGCATTCTTGAAGATACTTGGAGGGAACCCCCTGAGGACATGTTTGTCCTGTCTGTTTCACCTGAAGATGCCCCTGATAAAGCGACCTTTATTGAAATTGAGTTTAAAGAGGGAAACCCTGTAGCCGTGGATGGAGAACCAATGACGCCGGCCCGGTTATTGGCCCATCTGAATGAACTGGGAGGTAGAAACGGCATTGGCCGCGTGGACATGGTGGAAAACCGCTATGTGGGTATGAAATCAAGGGGCATTTACGAAACCCCCGGGGGCACAATACTCAGGCAGGCTCATATAGCAATGGAGTCTATCACCATGGATAGAGAGGTTATGCATACGCGGGATATCCTTGTGCCCCGATACGCAGAGATGATTTACTACGGGTACTGGTTTTCTCCTGAAAGGGAAACGATCCAGGTATTTATCGATGAAACCCAGAAAAATGTAAACGGTACTGTAAGATTAAAGCTTTATAAAGGAAACTGCATGGTGGTTGGGAGAAAATCTGAATCATCACTCTACGATCCTAATTTTGCCACATTCGAAAGTGATGAGGTTTACAACCAAAAAGACGCTGAAGGATTTATCCGGCTCAGTGGTTTGCGCCTCAAGATAGCACGGCTTTTGGAACAGAACCGGAAGGCAAGATGATGGATTAAATATTGATTATTGACGGTTAAAAAACAGTCAACTATCATCTCTAAAAGGGTCCAAATATGTAAATAAAATGAATTTGAATGACAAAGGTCAAAGCCCAAATTTCAAATGAATGTCAAATGACAAATGCTAAAAAATATGACCACCCATTAATTCAAACCGCGGCCTACACTGGTGAAAATGCACAATTGGAAAAAGATAAGTAACTGATCGTTTTGGAAAACATTTTGACATTGGGGTTTTGGATTTGATTTGACATTTGGA
>MVDB01000107.1 GCA_002050025.1 Desulfobacteraceae bacterium 4484_190.2 | reverse complement strand
ATGGCTGGGCAAGGTGATTTCTCCTGCTGCATTTTGGGAAGGACAGGCCGCCTATGAACTTATTTTAGGCTATACTCCCCGGCTTTTAATGGCCTCTTTCCTGGCTTATCTGGTGGGAGAGTTCCTTAACGCCTTTATCATGGCCAAGATGAAAATCCTTACAAAAGGTCGCTGGCTGTGGACGCGCACCATCAGTTCCACACTGGTAGGTCAGGGTCTAGATTCGATGGTTTTTATTTCCCTTGCATTTTTAGGCACTATTCCCATTAAAGCCCTGGCCCTGGCCATAATCACCCAGTGGCTGGTCAAATCCGCCTACGAAGCAGCAGCCACACCTCTAACGTACATCTCGGTTCGCTTCCTCAAAAGACATGAGGGCTTGGATATATATGACTATGATACGCGTTTCAATCCGTTATTAATAAGAAAGAAATAATATGCCTGCCCTTATGTTTTTTTGGAAAGAGGGAATGTAGTTGTTATTGGTTGATGGAGTGAATGAATCACAACATATGAAAGGGGGCTATGCGGTGGTGGTGGTAATATTGATAAAGATAACGTAATGGTTTTCATAGAACTCCAACTTCTTCAAAGAGAGGCCCTAAAAGGAAATGCTACGTTAGCCAAAGATGGGTGAAACGTATGAATTTATATGGATATTTCATGTTGCCATTAAGGCGCTAAACTTTTGAGACGGGGTAATAGTAGTATTTCGCAATTACAACTCTTTCCACCACAGGTAAAAAAAGTTGGCAGAGGGAGCGGAGGGTTCTATGGCCAGAATTCCTGGTCCAACAGATTCACTTCCACCTTCACCGGGATTTATTCTTGATGCTGAAACCAGTAGTTTTTGATCTGTCTTATTTATTACAACTACAGGCTTTGAGAGGAGCCCATCAGCCTCCCCTATCACCCGTAAGGATCTGTAAACTGCCTCACCCGTTTTGTAGTTCAGGGCATAGAGTTTACCACCCTGACCAGGTAAAAATGTCGTTACATAGTAAGTCTTAAGAAAAACCACGCCTTCTGAAAGTACTTTCTCGCCTTCTGCCAATTGGATGTACCAACCCTGATGAATATTGAGATCGGGCAGGGTACTTGCTGAGTCCGTCACATCAATCAGATCCAAATCTGTAAGCATAGTTGAGGTGTGTGTATCTTTTACAGAATAGATTCTTTCCGAGCTACTGGTGTTGCAGGGGTCCTCCCTGTCCCCCGTTCCCATAAAGACCAGGTCATAGCCCCACTCAAGGGTCACGCTCGGAGGATAGAAGAATTTTCTCCCGTGCGCCGGATCTGAAAGGAATAAGATATGAGCTGCCTGATCTGTCCAATTCATAATGTTTTCGTCAGTATAAGGAAATTCCAAGTCAACTCCTTTTGAGTCAGTAAATTTCCCAAATCGCCACATTTGACTCCCAAGGTCTCCCACATACACCTCGTCTATAAAGCCATTGCTATCTCCATCAACGACGGTCACTGAACTTGGAATACTATAAGTCATACCAGTGATATTACTAAATTTTTTTATAACTGTACCATCAAAAACCTTAACTGCGAGGACTGCCTTGCCCGCCGAGTTGTCCGCACTGTATCCTCCTCCGACGAAAAATACAGGGGTTCCGTCTGTGTCGGTATCAAACGTTTTCACCAGCCCTAACCGGGGCTCAGACCAGCTCTCCCCCAGTTCGGGTATGACTACATCGGGCCCTGCCTTTGGTGGGGCGAAGAGGGTTATGGATACAATAGTCGCGGTAGCCCCGGATATCCCCCCTGTGACAACCTGCCCCACCGCAAAATCGCCTGTTTTGTCCCTGTAGGCAATCAAGCTTTCGACCAGTGTTCCATCCGCCGTGGCGGCACCCACACTGCTATCTGTCAATGCTTCACCGTCTTCAAAAGTACCATTTACATTCTCAAGCTCAAAAGACCCAGCTTTTGCATCGTCATACTGGCTTATCCTCCACAAAAAGAAAGGTCTTTCAGGATTCGTAACATCCAATGCAAAATAACTCGTGCCACCCTTTCTTTCACCACACACAAGAATGACCCGGTCTTTGTCATCATTGTCAACATCGCCGTCTTCATCCGAATCCACGTCAACTTCTATGATTCCATTTCCGTTCACATCCTTTATGTAAACTTTTGGGCTCGAATCCACATAATATTGATGGCTTTCCCCTTCTACCATCTCTTTTAGGCGATGGAGCTGGTCAGGTGGAATGAACGCCCACATCTCTCTGCCATCGTCACTTGCCGGAGTACTCAGGATTGAATCTTTAACAGCGTGAAGCATCCCGTCATTTGCTCCGAAATAGACCACCCTCAAGGAACCTTCGTAGTCAATAACCAGCGGTTCACTGTGTTGGACGTCTCCGGTGATTACTTCTCTGTTTTGGCCATTTATATCCGCACCACGAACGAAATCGATGAGTTGTGCAGTCGTGTGGTTAGCTGGATTTCCAAGAATCGCCTCTGTCAGACCGTCATTGGTCGATTTAAATTCATTAGTTAAATCAGTCAGATCCCTGAATGAACCCAGGTACGTATAAATATTCCTACCTGAATTATGGATATAGTTGCTTTTATTGGGATCAGCCCAATCTATTGTCGCCCAGAAAGGCACAGCATCCTCCCTAATGGCCCCATTGGGATCTAAGACAAGACGATTATTTGGGCTTGCTGGATTTGAGTGTTCTGGGTTATTTGGATCATATAAGGCATCTACAACCTGGTTTTTTTCATTGATCCCAAACTTTACGACATTTCCCGCCCATAAATTCCCTTCCCCCGGATAAAAAAAGGCCAGATAGACCCTATTGCTGCTGGTAGTCCTTGAAACAGGGACAACCGGGGCGGTAAAAGTGTAAGGTCCGCCATCAGTGGTGAACAGACAGGTATCATCCGCAAAGCTCATATGGAATACAAAAATGAGGCATGCTATGAAAATAACACCGGTTACCGAGTTGTGTTTCAATCCTTTCAAGCTCTTGCCTCTGGTACAGATATGGTTGAGTAGTTGAGTGGTTAATTTGGTTAAGTGGTACTTCTCAATAAGTTCGTGCGGTCACAACCGGATTAATGCCTTGATGGAATGACAATGGCTGTATTCCATTTCCGCTTCCAGCCCGGAGAGCTTCCAAGCCGGAGGGGAGTTTAGGCGTAAGCCTTTAATAAAATCCTTACGGCCCGCCCTGGTGCGACATTCTAGGACGCAGTTATTATCGCTGCAATATTTAGAAAGCTGAAGTCATAGACATATCCATTGCGAATCAGGTCTGGGCCAGGGATAAAATCCATCCGAACTTTTTGAGATGTTACCAATCCCCCTTTTCAAAAGGGGGAGCAGCCGAACTGCGCGAATTTACGATACAATACATCAGAATCCCACACGATAGAATCCCGCTTCTATCTGGCTTTCGGCCCTGGCCGGCCCATACCCTTTACATTCCATTTTGTATTTGTACGCCTTGAATGTACCAACCTGAGTCCCTGATCCCCTGGGTGTCGCTGAAACCCCGAGGTATTCAACAGTTCCGCCAAAAGACTGTTTCGAGCTTAACCGAACCACCACTAAGGGGTCATTCTCATCCGGGAAATTCAGTCCTTGTCCCAGTGTCATATTATCAGGGCCATATAGTTCAGGTGTCTTCACTACATACCCTCTTGCCGCTTCGGCTGCATAAAGGGCCATTTTATAGGACTTTTCATTGCTGGAAATTTTCAGCTCCACGTTAGTAGTACTCATGGCAGCTATCCCGATTATGGTAAGGAGCGCCAGGATAAGGATGGCAACCACCATAACCGATCCATCCTCATTCTTTCCGCGCTTAGTAAATGTGCTCATATTTTCCCCTACTTTTCAAGTGTTTGGTATAATGTCTCGTATGGAAACGCGCTTTTGGATCCCATGATCTGCCCATGTAACAATGACATTGACGGTCTTGGTGCCATCGGCCGTATCATCCATGGCCACATTCCAGTACACCTTATATTTTCCATGAGTAGGTGGGGGGTTCGGGTTATCATCCGTAGCCGCAGAGGCATTCTCCAGTCCAGAAGCCCCGTCACCATCTGTATCCTGCAAATCTGCGTGATCATACGGCAGGGCAATAAGTTTTTCTAACTGGTCGCCCGCCCAGGAAGTAGCTTCTGTAACTCCAAAAGCCAGTATATTCCCTTTTATGGCTGACACCTGCATGGAAGCAACGCCCAAAAGACCAATTGTCAAGATCGATATCGCAACGATCACTTCAAGGAGGGTGAACCCTTTTTCGTTGTATCTTTTTTTTATTATAGCAGCGGAAAGATGTATCATGTTTAGAAGCCCATCCGGTCAAAAGGCAAGATTACGACAATTTACTTGAGCCGTTAACAATTTGCGGCGAAAGTTATCACCCGGCCCGACGAAAATTTGATCTCCCTGCTGGTTTGTGTAAACGGTTGTATTCTTGAATCCACGGTCTCCCCGGGCCGTCCTGGCTAACAGGGTGATCTGGACAGACCTGATCTCGGCAAGTGTTATGGTAGGATTTTCATCTTTATCCAAATAGACTAAATTTAGAGCATCAATATTTTCGGCCACGGGCTGGTTATATGTTGAAGGCTTTTTCCTCCCGAGCTTTTGTATACCACCTGAAGTGTAAAGAGAATATGTTACATCTTCGTTTACATCACTAGTATCTCCATCACCAAAATTGGCTTCATCGGCCTCATCTATATTGGAATCACCATCATTATCTAAACCATCAGTCTCCCCGCCTGTAATATCCATCGTAATTCTAATACAATTGGGGCTTGCTGTTTGAATTCCTGCCCCTGCATTTCCTTTCGGATCACATCCTGCCATCCGAATCTCTCTTTCCATGAAATACATGGCCACCCTTAGATTTTGCTGCACTGCAGTAACTTGCTCCTGGGCGATGTAGGATCTTTGCTGGGAGGAGTAAGCGGTATAGACGCCAGCCATGACGATACCTGCAATAGCCATGGCTATCAGAAGTTCAGTTAGTGTGAAACCATCATTTTTAATCGATGCAGCTATCATAGTTAGTGCCCTAATCTTTTATGACCAAGCTAATGAATACGAATATTTCCGGCGGAGGATAAAACTACGCTATTTGTTCTATTATTCGTATTTTTGAGAAAAACGGTTCCCATTCCAAGGCCACCTATATTATTTATCGGAAAGCCCTTGGCCTGAAAGGCGATAGATGGAAGCCCCTCACCGTTTTTTGTAAAACTCAACCCGTCGCCTCCTCCGTGGGAAAAATCATAGCTTGTGCTTCCATAATCTGTCCAACATGTGCGGGTAATGACTTCTTCCCCTGCATCATATTCTAAATCATTATCTGAATCCACATAAACCACATAATCATAGGTTCGAGCACCTAACGCCTGATTGAAGGTTATGGCACAATTAGTGTTCCTTTTAACGGCTGTTAACTTGGCAAGCTGAAAATCTGATACCACCCCGCGAGCGGCCGCCTTCAGCCTGTAATTTGGCAACCATACAGAAAACCCCGGGACTGCCACAGCAGCCAAAATGGCCAAAATAACAATTGTCATAAGGACCTCAATCAAGGTAAATCCCGACAAAAGCTTTTCCCGATTCTTGGCTCTCTTACCAATATTTTTATGCCCATCCTGACGCTTTCTATTTTCAGCCATGTTCATTGATCATATCTTTTTCCCGATCCGAAACACCGAAAATCCATCTTTTCGAGTCCTGTCAAGGCTATCGGGAAATGGGTCAGTCAATTATAGAGGCCCCTGTTAATCCACTATATAAGATTTTGGTCTTGTCAATCAATGTTTTTTTGTAACCGTTCACGGGTTCAAAGGTTCAGAGGTTGCATTGTCTCATCACCATACGTCATTTTGTAAACGTTTTGTACGGTAAAACCGACCTCTTCCACATCCCCACAAACCTGAAACATTGCATTTGGCAATTATGGTAAAAGCGCTGAGCCAACGCTTAAGTTTTCCATAAAAGAGGCCGATATAGGATTTATAGTTGAACGCTTTATAAAACCCTGAGACAGATTGGAAGTTATAGAACACAATTAAAGAGAGAATGGAGTTTAACAATGAAAAAAAAGTCTTTTGAAAGATATGCTAAAACAGCGCTCTTCCTATTATCCTTTATTCTGATTGCCCCACAGATGAGTATTGCTGATGACGCAGTTCTGTACTATGAAAAAGGCACCAACTTTCTACGGGATGGCAATTTGACCGAAGCAATAGCCTCATTAACAAAGGCTGTAGCTTTAAGGCCTGGTTATGCAATAGCTTATAATAACAGGGGTCTTGCGTACTATAAACAGGATAAATATGTTAAAGCAGCAGGAGACTTTCGAAGGGCAATCCAGTTCGACCCAAATGATGAAATGGCGTATAACAATGTGGCAATTGTTTTTTGCAAGCAGGGGGATTATGATAAGGCCCTAATTTATTTAGACAAGGCCATATCGCTAATTAAAGACATAAAGCCCTCCCACGCCGATGTATTCAACAACCTGGGTTTTATCTACATGAAAAAAGGCATGCATAACGAGTCTGCGGATGCCTACAACTATGCCAGCCATATAATACAAAGCAAAACAGTTGATTATCCAGATGAATACAAGCAAATAACTTTTGACCAGCGAATAGACGGCCATCCGGTGACAGCAAAATTTTATGGAGAATAGCTTTTCTAA
>MVDB01000106.1 GCA_002050025.1 Desulfobacteraceae bacterium 4484_190.2 | reverse complement strand
TTTTTGTTTTTCATGCTTGAGCCTCTCATGGAATCTTTTTCCTTTCCAAAGTTTTTTTGAGCTACCGGCCTTTGATATAGTTATTATAGCAAGGGATGTGCCACTTATTCGAAAAGAGATGATGGCATCTATACTGCTGTAATTAAAAGGATAATTTGAGAATAGCTTATGCAGTCTGGAAGAGGGGTTTGTTGTGCCATGGCACATATTGTGTCAAGCATATTGTGCCATGAGGTGTTTGCAGCTGATTTAACGAGTTTTGATATCTTTGATCAGGTTGTACTCTTTAATCTTTCGGTATAGGGTGCGCCGGCTGATGCCGAGCAGATGAGCGGCGAGCGTTTTATTCCACCTAGCCTCTTCCAAAGCCGATAATATGGTTTGAGGCGTATCAGCAGCGTCAGCTGCTCCGAAGGATGTTTCCGGCCGGGAAAGGTCGGCAAAATCAGCGGGCAGATCGTCAACTGTAATACTGGAATCTTTGCAGAGAATGCAGATATGTTCCAGGGTGTTTTTTAATTCCCTGATGTTGCCCGGCCACGAATATGCCATAAATTGTTTCAGCACATCTTCATAAACATTGACGATCTCCTTGTTCAGTTTATCATTGAAATATCTCAAGAAATGATGCAACAATAAGGGAATGTCTTCCTTCCGGTCACGCAGTGGGGGAAGGCTTAATTCGACTACTCGCAAACGGTAATAAAGGTCTTTCCGGAATTCTCCTTGCTTGACCTTTGCCAAAAGATCCTGATTGGTTGCGGCCAGGACCCGGGCCTTCATAACATTTGTCATGGTGTCACCCACTTGCTCAAATTCCCTTTCCTGGAGAACTCGCAAAAGACGTTTTTGAAAATATGGCGATATGTCCCCAATTTCATCAAGGAAAATAGTTCCTTCCCCAGCCTTTTGAAACCTTCCTACCTTATCTCTATCCGCTCCGGTAAAAGCGCCCTTGACGTGTCCAAAGAGTTCACTTTCAAGAATAGTCTCCGACAGAGCCGAACAGTTGACCTTGACAAAGGGTTTGTCCTTGCGCTTTCCTCCATAATGAAGCGCCTCCGCCACAAGCTCCTTGCCGGTTCCACTCTCGCCGGTGATCAGAACCGTTGACGGTACATCCGTTAAATCTTCAATCAGAGCATAAATCTCCTGCATCTTCTCATTTTTGCCGACAAGGTTTTGAAAACGGTAGCGTTTTTCGATGTCCCGTTCCAGATTCGCCAGGGCTTGCTGACTTTTTTTGAGTTCTTTGGTACGTTGTTCGATCAGCTCTTCAAGGTGATCGCGGTATTCAGTCAGCTCTTTTTCTGCTTTTTTACGTTGCTCAATTTCTGAGCTCAGGTTTATATTTATGGCTTTGATCTCTTTAGTCTTGGCTTCCATCTCCTTGTATAGTTTAGCATTCTCCAGTGATACGGCAATTTGTGAACCTAACAACCTGATGACTTCCGAACGCTCACCTGAGAAAGCGCCTGGCAGGATACTGTTTTCAATGTACAAGATACCGATGAATTCTGATTTATACAGAAGCGGCCCGCATAGAATTGATTTGGGCTTATGTTTTAGGAGATACATATCGTTTACAAAAATATTGTCTTGTCCAGGGTTGTTCAACACGACATATTCATGGGTTCTGTCAACGTAATTGATAATGCCCTGCGGGATATTTCCGGCCTCTTCCACGGGCCGGGAATGTAATACCTGGACATCATCCCGTCCGATGGAACCCTCCGCCTCAATCAGCAGCCGGCCATGCGATTTTAGGATAAGCACCCCTCTTTCGGCCCCGGCATTCTCAATGATAATCCGGATAAGCCTGGTCAGCAGTCGGGGCATAACAATCTCGCTTGAAATGGCCCTCGTGATTTTCATGATTGTGACCAGATCAAAGCGTTGCACTGGACTCATAACAGTTATGTCAGGGGATGGTTGGGGTTCCACAGGACTGGTTTTAGCATCAGAATCTATCCTGTCAAATAACTCAAAATACCGTGTATCAAGATCCTCCACCTTGGCCACGGCCCCCCATCGGTTATAGCAGTAACGGGCATCTGTCATATATTTTCCGGCAAGTTTATCTTCTCCTTTCTCCAGATAAAACCTTGAGGCTAATTCATTTGCCAAGGCCTCCTCGTTGATATATTCATGTTTCCGGGCAAGCCTGACGGCCTGATCGTAAAACTTTTTCGCCTTTGCATCATTACCGAAAATACGGCAGCGCTCGGCTTCCACCAGGTAGAACTTGTGGAGAAAATTCATGGGAGCATGATCAGCCCATTTTTTCATTTTCTTCTGATTTACAGCTATTTTTTTCAAAATTTGTTTTTGCCTGGACTTCTGGACATCAGGAAAAATTGCCAGCTTTGTGAGGGAATCATAAAAATAGAAGATAGGAACGTGTGGCCTGCCCTTCACACCGTCGATGTATGTTTTTGATACAATTACATTTTCCAACGCATCATGGAATCTGTAAAACAGATAGTTCAAAATGGTTTTATGCAGATAGACAATAAAAATAGCGGCATTGTCATTAGCGGTCATATGAATCGGCAGCATGACCTCTTCGTTGTAGCACTCGCCGATCAGGCTGTAAGGTTTTTCCGCCTTCCCCATCAAGTTTAAGACTACCTGTCTGATTACTGATTGATAGTTTAAGGCAGTCTTCTGCTTGAGCCGGTTGATGCTGTTCCAAAAAGAAGCCGCTTCTCGTTCAAGTACAGCCAGTTCCTGGCTGGCAAAATAGGAATGCCGGGAGTGACAGCTTAGAGAAATAGCGGCAAACTCCAGATCTCCGGTTTCCAGGCCACATTGATAGGCCTCCAGTAAAGGCTGCAGGGTTTCTCGAAGATGCTTTTTCCAGTGGGTTATAAAGGAGTTAACTGAAACCAGTGTTTTTGCCTTAAACCCTTTCGCCGCGGGATCTTCAAGCAGGTCCAAAGCCAACTTGCCGAATTTATAACCGGACTTGGTGTCACCTATAACTCCGCAGAGGATGAGACCGTAACCGGCAAAAGCAAAGGTAACAACCGGTGAAGCACCATATTTGAGGGCCAGATTGATTGACTTGAAAACAAATAAAGGAAACAGTTTCGGCGCAGAGTAATGGGCCGGCAGAACCGAGCTTACGATTATGCGCAAAACCGCCTGCATGTTCGGATCGGTCATCTGCGCAAGGCTTCCCAGATCCTCCACATTTTTTCCGGCCAGAGCGAACTTCGTCTTCATAAAAGCCAGTATGATACTCAGTTTGCCGGGATGCTCAGGAAAATTTACACCCAGAAGTTTCATCGCTGTCAGCGCTGTTTTTACTGCTTCCAGCATTTTATTCTGGGCATAAAAAGCCTGGATTTTAATCTCGTAGGCCTTCACTTTATCCAGAAGAGTTTGGGCCTGATCAAACACAACCTGGAGCAGTTGCTCCATTTTATCAAAATCGGTACACAAATACGCCGCTGCTGCTGTTTCTACGTGCAGTTCCAATGCCAGCTCATAATGAGTCTGCCAAAAAGTTCCTTTCCGGCCTTTTTCATTTAAGCTATGAGAAGGCTGAGATGTAAGCAGTTTTATACCCATTTTCAAATATTTGAACGCATGTTCATAGGCGGCTGCGGCCTTGGCTTTTTTGCCGGCAACCAGATTAAGCCGAGCCAATTCATATCTTTCTTCATCCTGGTAGATAAGCTCGACGCCATGGTTGAATTGATTTGTGATATCAAAGATTTTATGTTCCAGATTGTCCGGCGGGGTCTCTTTAAGCAGCTGCCGGCCCATCTCTAGGTGAACAGATGGCCTTTCGTTTTCAGGAATAAGAGAATAAACCGCCTGCTGTATCCGGTCATGGGAAAACCGGTATTCAACCTTCAGCCCGCCCGCCGGTTCCGGCAGATCAAATTCTATAGACTTGTATGCATCTCCGATAGGTAGGATAAATCCTTGAGTCAGGGCTCCGTGCAGTGCTATGGCTGTTTCTCTTTGGGATTTTTTGCAGGCAAGAGAAAGTGTCTTAAGCTCAAACCGGTTACCTATACACGCTGCCAGTTTAAGCACCTGTTGGAGGTCTCCCATAAGATTCTGAATCTTGTTCGCAACTAATTCAACGACATTGTCAGTAATATTCAACGCATGAATCCGGGACGTAGACCATTTCCATTCAAGTTGTTCATGATCAAACTCAATCAGGTTTTCTTTGTAAATGGTCTTAAGAAATTCGCTGACAAAAAAAGGATTACCATTGGTTTTGGAAAAGACAAGCTCTGCCAGAGAAAGAGACTTTTTCGGGCCACAATTGAGGGTGTCTGCAACAAGCTGGTTGACCTGTGGCAAAGCCAGCGGCATCAGCGAAATATGATTGATAATTCTTCCGGCTTTTTGCATGTTGTCTAAAATCTGCTTCAGCGGATGGGTTTTGTTTATTTCATTATCTCGATATGCCCCGATAAAGAAAAACCCCCGGCTCTCCGCATCCGTTATCATATGTTTGACCAGCCTTAATGAATCTCCATCAGCATACTGCAAGTCGTCCAGAAATAGCACCAGCGGGTGCTGCGGCTCTATAAAAACTTGAATAAAATTCTGAAATGTCAGGTAAAATCGATTTTGCGTTTCCGCCGGAGGTAGTGCCGCTACCGGTTGTTGTGAACCGATAATCAGTTCAAGTTCTGGAATCACATCAATTATCAGCTGACCGTTGTTTCCCAAAGCGTGCAAGAGTTTTTTACGCCAGCTATCGAGTTTTACTTCACTTTCGGTTAAAAACTGCCTGATCAATTCCTGAAAGGCATGAATCAGCCCGCTGTAAGGAATATTTCGCTGAAACTGATCATATTTACCGGATATAAAGTGGCCGCGATGCTGTATGGTTTGGCCATACATCTCCTGCACAAGAGCGGTCTTGCCGATGCCTGAATAGCCGGATACCAGTATTAACTCATTTTCACCGGCGATCACATGATCAAACGCGGCTTTTAATGTATTAATCTCATGATTCCGGCCATACAGTTTTCGCGGAATTTGAAACCTGTCGGAGACATCTTTATGAGCAAGGGAAAAACTTGCAATTTTGCCATGAAGGTCCAACTGATTAAGGCATTCTTCCAGATCTGCCTTAATTCCCAAGGCACTTTGATATCTATCTTCAGCACTCTTTTCTAATAATTTCATCACTATATCTGAAACGGCCCCGGGTATTTTCGGGTTAACTTCATTAAGCGCTTCCGGCCTTTTAGCCATATGACAGTGAATCAGTTCCATCGGATCCTTGCTGATGAAGGGAGGCCGGCAAAGCAATAATTCATAATAGGTGGCACCCAGAGAGTAGAAGTCTGCACGATAATCTATGGCCCGATTCATTCTTCCGGTCTGCTCAGGTGAAATATAGGCCAGATTGCTCTCGCTCACCTTGGGATTTTTAAGCAAAAGGGACTCTTGAGGCATCGCCGTAGAGATGCCAAAATCTATGATTTGTACCTGACCCGTTTCCGGGTTAAAAATAATGTTTGAGGGATTTATATTTTTGTGAGTGATGTGGTGAGCGTGAATTTCATCAAGGTTTTTTACAATCTTAATGGCAATGGCGAGAAATTCGAACAGCGAAAGTTTCCTGTCGGTAATGAATCTATCCAGTGATTTAGCGCCGATATCCTCAAAAATAATAAAAATTGTATTTTCATATCTTTCCAGGCCGAAAGGTTTGACAACACCATTCAGATTCAGTGAGCGAGTCGCTTCATATTCCTGTCTGAATCTTACAATCTCTTCAGGGGTCGGATAGTCTTCTTTGAGGATTTTCAGGATAACACGGTGATGATTCCGGTGGAGAGCACGAAAAACTAAGGTATTATCGCTTTCATAGATTTTTTCATGAATTTCGTAATCAGGAATAGCAAACATGATTTATTATCTCATCTTGCCTTACTCTAATCATCACTAAATTCTGATTGGCCGATCTATTCTATTATGAATAAATGAACCTGACGCGGCCCAGTAAAAGTAAACTGTTTTCTAAATAACTTCTCTGATAAACCGTTTTTTTTCATCACTTCAAAAAAGCACTCCGGTTACTGGTAACACTCCCTGTATTTCCGCAGGCGAACCGCCTATCTTACTGAGATAATTTAATAATTCCTCTCAAAAGAAGCAACTCAGATCACTAGATTTATGATGCTGGCGTACAAGATATATAGCCTTACGTAATTGAATATATTAAACACCAGCCCTGCTGGTGCGATCTTAGCAGGCTTTGCCGGTGCCCGAAATATCGTCGCAAAAAGTTATATGGTAAAATTCGCCGCCGTTTAGGTGCGATTATTCGTGAGCTATGTCGGCAAAAAGGCATTGAGTTGATCGAAGGTCATGCACAGAGTAACTATGTCCATTTATGTTTAGGGATTCCACCAAAATACAGCGTGTCCAGTATTGTCGGTTTTTTGAAGGGCAAGAGTGCCATACGTTTACATCAGGAGTGTAGTAGGGCGAAAAATACCAGTAAACATTTTTGGATTCGGGGCTATTTTGTGAGCATTGTAGGGCGCAACGAGAAAATTATACGTGCCTATATTCGACATCAAGAATCTTCAGATAAACGTCAGCCAAACTTACCAGAGTTAGAATAAACAATGGCCCCTTCCAGGGCCCTCCACGAAGCCACCGGCTCCGCCGCCGGAGATTCACTATATATAATCTCAACTTTCTGAGTTATAAAAAAACAGCCGAAAAAAA
>MVDB01000105.1 GCA_002050025.1 Desulfobacteraceae bacterium 4484_190.2 | reverse complement strand
TAGACGAGCACAGTGCTGTGGCTGGCGCAATGACAAGGCTTGAGGCCTATAAAAATGTCGTAGAGAATGTGATGCAGAAATTGAGGTCAAACCAGGCACTTGACCGTAAACTGGCTAATTAAATGGAAACTGAATCAAACAAAGTGGTAAGTTTTAAATCTCTTACTGATGGCGTGGGTCGTTTTAATCTCACGAATAAGACCTTTCTTATTCCCCAGATGAACAGGATAGGCGGACATCTTCTCGCGGCGACATTCAGGGGGTTCGGCATACATGCAAAGGTCATGGATACTTATAAAGGGCTCGATCTCGGAATGGAATACACCTCAGGCAAGGAATGTTACCCCTGCCAGATTACTACTGGTGATATCCTGTATTTTATGGAAAAAGAAAAAGAGAGGTTGGGTGAGGAGTTCAAACCGGAAAATTATATATACTTCATGCCTGAGGCAGATGGCCCGTGCCGTTTCGGCATGTACAACAAATACCAGCGAATTGTCCTGGATTCTTTTCCCCAATTAGACAGAGTAAAAATAATGTCCCTTACAACTGAAGATGGCTACTCCTTAGACGGTATAATCGAGGAAGGACAGGTCAGGGATCTAAGGAAAGCATCCTATTTTTCTGTTGTGGTGGCCGATATTTTAGACAGGTTGCTCTGGAGAATAAGGCCCTATGAGAAAGAACCAGAAATGGCGGATGATTTTATTGAGAGATCCATGAAGGCTATGGAAGATGCCTTTGAAACACACGGGCCCAGTAAGGATTTTGATAAAATCCTTGATAAGCTGGAAGAGATTGTCCAGGAGGGAAAGGCAATTATTGATCCAAACATCCCGCCAAAACCCCTGATCTTTTGTATCAGGAATTGAGACAGAAGCAGGTCTACAAAAGAGTAGAATCGCTTATTGACTTGAAAAAGGATCACAGGGTGGCGCATTTAGAAAGTATACTTAAGGAAGATGATCTGTATAGTTTTGATGCAGGCACTGAGGCCTGCTTAAGCATCTCTGGAATCATCGAATATGCGAGAGCTGGATATAATGGCGTAGTAAATATTTATCCTTTTGCCTGTATGCCCAGCACGGCGACCTCAGCCATAGCCAAACCGCTAATGAATAAACTCGGGACCCCTTATCTGGATACTCCTTACGACTCAAGCTTCCAACCCGGAAGAGAGGCGGCCATCAGGACTTTTATGTATCAGGCGCATCAGCATTTCAAACGACATGGAAGGAAAGGGGATTAGGAATTCACTCATGACAACAAAGATACTCATAAACGCCGTGGAGGCAGAAGAGTACAGGGTGGCTATAATTAAAGATGGGCTGCTTGATGGATTTTATATCGCGACTTCCACGGCAGAGGAAAAAACTCGAAATATATATAAAGGCATTGTAGAGCGCATTCAGCCCAGTTTGCAGGCATGTTTCGTCAATTTCGGCAGCAATAAAAACGGTTTTCTACAGGCAAGTGAAATTCATCCGGAATATTATTCGGATGGCAGTGAGCCGGCAGAAGATCAGCCCCCTCCTTCCGTGGAAAAGGCCGTAAAAAAAGGGCAGGAACTCCTTGTTCAGGTTACTAAAGAAATGCCGGGGCGGAAAGGGGCACATCTAACCACATATCTCTCCTTAGCCAGCCGGTATCTTGTGCTGACGCCCGGAAGAACCACCGGCGGGATCTCAAAGAAAATCGAAGACGAAAAAGAACGGCAAAGGCTCAAGGCTATCATGAGGAAATTCAAGCTCCCGGAAGGTATTGGCTACATTGTCCGAACAGCGGCTTTGAAACAGAGCAAGAAGGAGCTTTCCAGGGATCTTAATCGTCTTTTGAGGATGTGGAAGGACATTAAAGAGCGTGTTAAAAATGCCCCGGCTCTCTCTCTTATCCATAAGGAGCAGGATATTTGCTTGAGTACCCTGCGGGACTATTTCACGAACGAAACCACAGAAGTGCTCGTTGATGACAAGGAAACCTTCGCCAAGGTGAAAAATTATATGAAGGTCATCTCGCCCAGACACCAACGAAGGGTTAAACTCTATAAGGAAAAACGCCCCATCTTTGCACATTACGAGATCGAGAAGCAGATTGAAACCATCTATAGCAACGACGTATACCTGAAGTCGGGGGGCTCCATTGTCATAGACCCGACTGAGGCCCTAATCTCTATCGATGTGAATTCAGGGGGGAGTAAGCGTGGAAAAGATGTTGAGAGTACGGCCTTTACAACTAATATTGAGGCAGCATCTGAGATTGCTCGACAGCTTCGGTTAAGGGATATGGGGGGGCTTGTTGTAATTGACTTTATAGATATGAGAAACAAAAAACACATCAGAGACGTGGAGAAATTGCTTCGTGAGGAGACCAAAAAGGACCGGGCAAAAATAGACACATCACACATTTCTAAATTTGGCCTTTTGGAACTCTCACGACAGCGATTGAGATCTTCCATAGAATCCAGGAGCTACCAGACATGCCAATACTGCCAGGGGCGGGGTCTTATCCCCTCTGTGGAATCTGCCTCCGTATCGTTTTTGCGCCAGATTTGGATGGGTATTTCAAAAAAGGGAGTTATACAAGTAAAAGGGGCTTTGCCCCTGGATATAGCAACGTACCTTCAGAATAAAAAGAGAAAAGAACTGGCCGAACTGGAGTCTCGATATGGAGTGAGTGTTCTATTGGAAGGTGACCCATCAATCGCCCCTGGAAATGGCAAGCTGGAATTCCTGAAGGAAAATGACAACTGAAAGAGAAGTCTATGTTCAACAACATTATCTACTTCATTGTTGTCCTCTTCATATTTAATATTGAATCCCCCGGAAATATTCCTAACAATTCTCTCCTCTTTTCCCTTACCATGCTGTTCCTCACATGGCTGATTTTTGCAGGATGTTGCCGCTGGGCGTTTTGGTCTCTCGAGAAGCGCCTGGAAAATGGGACAGCGGATAATGGCAGTCTGGCCGGACAATATCAGAGATTGATAGCCAGACTCTCTATCCTGTCTATATTTTTATTCGCACTGGCAGTCTATCTCCTTAATGCAAAATATTGGCTTCAGAAGATTCCATGGTGTGAACAATTATCCGTGTTGCAGGGCGTCTTTGCGCTGGCCCTATTCTTTTTGTACCTCAGCACGATCTGGTATTTTGCCCAACCGCTTTACAGCGCTATGTCTCAGCCGGGTATAACAAGGCGGTCTTATATCCATTCCAATCTCAGGCTCAATCTTCCCATCCTTTTCCCCTGGGTGATGTTTTCCCTGGTATATGATCTGATTAACATGAGCCCATGGTCCGGACCTGATGGCTTTCTTAATAGTGCCCATGGGCAGATCATATTTTTTGCAGGCTTTCTTACGCTGTTGATGATTTTTATGCCCGGTATGATCCAGTACTTCTGGGGATGCAAACCGCTCAGAGCATCGGAGAAAGCCAGGGAGTTAGAGGGCTTTCTCAGGGAGAAAGGGTTTAAATACCGTTATCTTTTGAAGTGGCCGATTTTTGAGGGACGGATGATGACTGCGGGGATCATGGGTATTGTCCCCAGGTATAGATACATTCTCGTTACCGATTCTCTTTTAGATGCTCTTTCTATGGACGAACTCAAAGGCGTGCTGGCCCATGAGATGGGGCATGCCAAATACCGTCATCTCCTTTTTTACATCCTTTTTTTTGTGGGTTTTGTGGCACTGTCCTTTGGATTGTTCGATCTTTTCTTTTATCTTTTTTATACACATCCCTTTTTCAGGGGAATGATTCCCAGCGGAGATTCACAGTCCACCAGTCTTTTTTATCTTGTTCTTTCTTTTCCTATGCTGGTGACCCTTCTCGTTTATTTCCGGTACGTAATGGGCTTTTTCATGCGTAATTTTGAACGTCAGGCAGATCTGTATTCTGCGGTGACTATGGGAACTCCCGAGCCTGTTATCAACTCTTTGGAAAAGATTGCCTTTCTTAGCGGAAAGATCCGGGATCTCCCCAGTTGGCACCACTTCAGCATCAGAGAGAGGGTAGAATATCTCGGACGAACAATAAAAGAGCCCGGCCTTGTTAAGCGGCATAATCTATTTGTGGCGCTTTCGTTTTGCATTTACCTGGTTTGCATGGTCGGCCTGGGGTACTTTTTAAATTTTAGTCGCATCAAACAGGACCTTGCTTATTCCCTTATAACAAAGGAACTTAACCAACAACTCCTTAAGGAACCGAACAACATTGCCATTTATCAAAATCTGGCCATGGTGTATCAGCATTTGGAGAAATACGAGGATGCCATCAAGACATATAAAAAAATTATTGATCTGGATCCGAACGAGGCCGTGTCTTTGAATAATCTGGCCTGGCTTTTGGTCACAGCCCCAAATGAAGAACTGAGAGATAAAGCCCGAGCCCTTGAGCTGGCCAAAAAAGCGGTTAGCCTTGAAAGGTCCCCTGTATTTCTTGACACGCTGGCCGAGGCCTATTATGCAAACGGGTTTCACCAGCAGGCTGTTAAAATAATCAAAGAGGCAATTAGCCTTGAAACCGGTAATACAGGCTATTATGAGAAGCAGTTAGAGAAGTTTTATAACTGATCGAAGTTGATAAATTTATCGAAAAATACAAGGAGCAGACCCAAATCATCTGGAAAAGGAATCTTTTTCTCTTTTAGTTCTCGGGACAAGAAAAGATAATGCTTAATCAGGATAACGATAAATATTCAATCCTATCTTCTCATCCCTTTCCAGCACGGGCACATTTCCCTCCGTGGAAGCGATTATAATGGTTTTACCCGACTTAGAAGGACCGAAGTCTTTGGATAGATCTACTTTAATTATAAGGGTCTCCCCTTCAACGGTCATTTCTATATTCTTCATCAAATAAATCTCCTTTATGATTGATATGGCCATAGATTGCATACGCCAACCAAAACATCAAGATATTTCTTTAAAAATGAAGGTGTCCTTGATTTTTTCACCTGTTTTTTTGTTTTCTCCTTTGCATTTCGAATGACGCATCCAGTATGGAAATGGGAACAAAGTAAAAATGTTTAAACCAGTTCATGCTTCCAGGGAATTTCCACTTTTAGCATCTGCTACACATTAATTTTTTCACTCTTTAGAGCGTAGGCGATAATAATACCGCAGATAAAGGCTGCGGCAAGGTTTGTTGTCAGGGCGATACATAGCATAATGAGAGCCACAAAGAGGTCCTTCCGTCCAGTTAGATCCCGAATCATAAGAGCCAGTTGGGCCCCCGCAAAGGCCAGAAGAACACCCAGTATGGATAGGGGAAGAAGATTGAGTATGAGAAGGGCGCTCTGGCCAAAAACAAGTCCCAATAAAACAAAAATACCCCCGATCATGAGATTGGCACCGGCTGTTCGTGCACCAAAACGATACATGGCTGCCAGACCACCTGCACCATGGCACATGGGTATTCCGCCCCACATGAAGCTGATGATGTCAGCAATACCCTGGCTATTGGCTATAGAACGGTAAGAAGCCCGGTGAGCCTGCTCGCCAAAGTATTCGTGCATGACATCAGTGTTGGACAGGATCGCGTTACCGATGGTCATGGGCATCTGGGGCACGACCAGAACCGGGATTACCCACATCAAATCGCTCAAAGAGGGGATGCCGTAAGGGAAAAAGCGTGGTATGTGGAAACCTATTTCCAATTTCTCTAACTTTAGCGGTCTGCCGATAAACAGGCCCAGTAAAATACCTCCAAATACCACCAGCACCGCTGCCGGAATCTTGTGGTTTTCCAGTAATATAAGGGTTACCGCCATACCTACAATACCCAGAATAATCCCTGTGTTAATCGGACCTACATACTGAACGACAAGATTGGGATCCGGGTTGATCATAAAATCCAGGCCCTTCATCATCAAAACTACCCCTACACCAAGTTGTACCCCGCGAACAGTGCTTTTTGGGGTATATTTAGCGATTATATGAATCAAGCCGGTTGTGCCAAGAAAGAGGACGCATAGCCCCATCCACAGGCTGGCTGAGATAATTTGATTTGGAGTGAGGCCCACAGCAATGGCATAGGCTCCGATTACCTTCATGGGCTGGACAGAAACAGGTACCTTAAAATAAAGACCGGCCACAATATAAAATAAACCAACGGTTACCATAACATTGGTTGCGTCAAGACCATTCAATACTATCATGGCAATAGTAATCGGGAGCAGAGTTCCCAAGTCTCCAAGGGATCCGGAGAATTCAATACGGTTGAAAACAAATGTTGGAAAGGTTTTCTTTGGTTCTTTATTCGTATATTCCATTTGTATGTCAGACATCAAAGGCGCCCACTTCTTTTTGATTTTTTTCAAAATAAATAACCTGCACGAGAGCGACAAATGCCTTGGCATACCAGGAGACTCTGGGATCCCTATAAGCAAGATATAGTGCGTAGATCTCAATCTTTAAGTGTCTTGGCTTTTGCTTCAATCTCTCAATAGTCCGGCGTTGGCTCAATATGATCACCTTCAATCCGGTAGTTTAAAACAAAACCAGTTGTTTATGTTGTCTAAAACGCTGCTCCACGGTCACTCAACCTTTTTTTCTTCAGAGACAGGGTCCACATGGACAATGACCCGGTCAAGATTCTCGATTCCTTCAGCCAAGCAACTCTCCACTGCCTTTGCTATTTTATGACCTTCAACTACAGTCAGTTGGCCATCCACTACAATGTGAGTTTCCATTTGGTAAAGCCCCCCTGAGATTCGGACCCTCAAATCATGCATATCGCACACACCTTTTACGCTACGGGTGCAATCGCTGATTTTGTTCAGGACTTCGGGTGGAGGGGCAGTATCGGTAAATTCACGCAGACTGTTCCTGAGGATCTCCAGGCCGACTTTTATAATAAAGAAGGATACTAAAAGAGCGGCGAAAGAGTCGAGTACGTGCCAGGAAGGGTTGATGAGCGTTCCCGTGACACCCAGCAAGACCGCCACAGAGGAAAGCGCATCCGAACGGTGATGCCATGCATTGGCTATAATAAGCTGGCTTTTCATGCGCCGTCCGGTGCGTACTGTATAATGATAGAGTGTTTCCTTTAAAGCTATAGAAACGCCGGCCCCTATCAGGGCCAGACTTGTGGGGTGGTAAACAGTGTGATGGTATATATTCAAGGTTGCATCAATCCCGAGGTATAAGGCCGTGGCAATCAAAGCCAGCCCCACTATGGCAGATGCCAGGGTCTCGATGCGGGCATGACCAAATTGATGTCCCTCATCGGGAGCCTTCCCGCCAATCCTGAGACCGAGCAGTACAATAGCGTCGGTGAGGAGATCGGAAACGGAGTGGACTGCATCTGCTATGAGGGCCTGGCTATGACCAAGTATTCCCGCAACGAACTTGAGCACTATAAGCAAGGTGTTGACAACCGCCCCCACCCACGTAATCCTCTGACCTGCACGGTCCCCTTCTTTATCAAGTCGTGACATCAGTTCCCTCCAAGTTTCTATCCTCAGCAAGCGCCAAAGCGCCGACCCGCTTTCAAGGGGAAAATCAAGGCCAAACCCTGTTTGCGTGAATTCTTCACTATTTAGTGTCTGAAAGAAAACTAGGAATTTTTTCCAAGATCAAGGAAGGCGAAAATTATAACCAC
>MVDB01000104.1 GCA_002050025.1 Desulfobacteraceae bacterium 4484_190.2 | reverse complement strand
TACACACTGGCAGTATACTAAAATCCGACGAGTGCCATATTCACAGCAATGATTTGCAGTAAGCACTTGCGCATTGCTCAAACGTATTTAGGGTAAATCTATCCTAACATCATGGACAATAGTAGAAACGAAGCACCCGCCACCTCCGCCACCGCCACCTCCGCCACCGCTATTCGTATCCTCACCAACATCAGAGGCGCCTACCACAGATCGAGTCAAAAAGGTACTATTTTCGATCGTGGAGTCTGTGGTGCTGGCTGCCACCACCGTGAGCGTGACAGCGGTCTCAGCGGGCGTGTCAGCCGGAACATTGAGTATAACTTCCAACTGTGCCGAATCATTCGACGCAAGGGTAACCTCATTGGGCGAAACACTGCTCCCGAACCCACTACCGGCCTCTACGGAAATAGTAAAGGTATCATCTGCTCCATGATTTGTTACCTTGAAATGAGCTGTAAACTCTTTCCCTGCGATCATGCTGTCAAAATTATCCAAGGGCTCCACCTTAACGGACTGTCCAAGGAAGGTTGAAGGGATCACTCGCATAAAATCAGCCCCGCTTTTATCCTTTCCCCTTGCGTATACCCTGAATCGTTCGGCCGGCAGGTCAAAAGTTCCGACAAAATCCTCGTCTGCAGCCCCGTCTTGGCCCTGAGACATGTCGAGCCGTTCTATAAAATTCCCGTCCTCTGTGATCAAATCAAAATCTACGGTATCAAACGGACCAAAGAGTGTCGCTGCACCGGTAAGGACGGGCCCGACAACCGGCTGGCCAGCTATGGGAAACAAGCATTCATGTCCCAGTCGTCCCCCCAGTTCAACAAAGTCAAATCGATCGAAACTGAGAGTGCTGTTACCCATGACGGAGGCGGTAAAAACTACCCCGGAATCCCCAGCGACGCGTAGTTTCCATTCGCCGACAACCGGGGAAGACATATTAATCACGCTGCCGCTCGACAGTTCGGTAACTTCAGCATCACTATCGCCTGGTATAATCTCAGTGCCATTGGGACGAAATAATTCAATGGTGCCTTTTTTATCCATGTTGACAGAGATGACCAGACCGGTCATGGTAGAGTCTACAGGGATTCGTGCATTCACCATGCCGCTATCAGTTATGGTGCGATTGATGATCAGTATCGGCTGAAGGTCTCCCGTGAGGGAAGGCAAAACAATATTGAAATAATTTTCTGTTTCAACTGCCGTATTTTGAAGAACCACCAACTGTCCTCCGGTCTCCGTGGTAATTTTTTTATAAACCGGATCGACCGGCGAGCATGACGCCTTTCCTGCAACGTTGATTTTGATATTTTTCGAAATTGCCCTAGCCACCACGCTGCCAGCACGTCCAGCATCCTTTGCGCTGGCGTCTGTAAATAAATGCATAGTGCTGTCATCGTTAGCAGCATTGATTGCATTCAGTAGTGCGGCCATGGCCAATTCAGGGCAATCCCCGCCACCGTGCGGGCTAAGGGTATTGACCGCACTTAAAATATTTTCTGCACTAGAGGTTGTAAACGCTTTACCCACATCAGGATCTCCATAGCGCACCAACAGATATTGATCAGGCCGTTTATCTGGATCTTTTTCGACTTCCCTGACGATTCTTGCAACCGCAGATTTCACGCCATCGATAGTCGGCCCCATACTGCCAGTGTCATCAATCACAAAGCCTAGGGACCCGTGAATGTCAAAAAAGCTTTTGAGTGCTTCGTCATTATTTGCAATTTTGTCGTCTTTGAGGATCTGGTTGACATAATCTATGGTGGAAGACACTGCACAAGCATAAGCGTCCTCATAGAAAGGGCGGCCAGGAGTGTCTTTGTGTATTCCTGCATAAGGTACTAGTCCGTGGATACATTTACCTGGGGGAGGTTCGTAATCACCCTCTAATAGGGGAAAATAGCCGGTAGTAAGATCAGAAAGCCCTGCACCAGTCAAGGTACCATCCCAGAAATCATCAACGCAGGTTGGAATATCCTTCCAGTTTGTTCTGCCTCCTAAGGGTTTTATCTCTTTTCTTCCAAGATCAGGATTGGGGAAGAAACTGTCTGAGAGGTTCACCCAGTTGCTATGCGAATAGAAGTCTTGAAGCGTATGCAAGGCTCGTCCCAGGTATCTCCGCGCTGCCTTCCCGGCTGGTGGATCCAATGTTAGGAATATAACGGCAATTTCCCTTAAATCTATTAGTCGCTTGGAACCCTCAAGTAATAGCTCGCTGTCAAAATGAGCGTGACCTTTAGAGAATTCGCCCATAAATGGATCGTCTACGCCTGCATTCGCTTCCTGCACTTGACGGATTGCCTTTGGAGAAAACCGCAATACCGAGCCCGTTGATGTCCGGTATTCAATGGTTGACAGTGCTTGAAAAGTAATGCCGAAATGCCCATGGTTTGCTTTGGACTTGAAGGCAAAAACAGGCTGAGACACTAACGCTACAATCAGAAAGCAGAGAATGGATGGAATAATTCTGAACACAGGGAACCTTAAAAAACCAATTGTCGTTTTCATTACTATATCCTCCTTTTGAATAAACTGTTTACTGATTAAGCCCCTTACTTTATACTTGGATTCTTTACCCAAGGGAAAGAGCGACATGATTGTATTAGAAACGTACAATTGTCTGTAAATGCATTTTCAGGAATAGGGACAATTTTTTTGGGGACTCTATTATAGTTTTTCATCTAAAGAAGACCAGCAACCTTCAATTAAGAAATAAAAATAGTATAATCACGCAAAAATTGTACCGAGTATACCAAGTTTGTTTAGTTCAATTTTTTCCTAATTTTCAAATATTTAGTTTAATATTACAAAGATGAAAAATGAGAATATGAAAAAAAATACCATATTTGTGTATAATAATTTTCCATTTTTTGTCAAGATTTTACTTATAATCAGGTATTGCATCAGTTTTAAAAAGTCGTTGCTGAAGCGGTGTCTCCTTTCGTTCTCACCAACAGAAAACATAATTGCCGAAATGGGTTTAAAGGTTTATTTAACCCAGATGATTCAATAGGAGAATAATATGATGAAAAAGATTTCTTTGAAAGGATGTTTTCCACCGATTCCCACACCCTTTGATGATCAGGGTAGGGTAGACCACGATCGTTTGGCCCTTAATCTTGAAAAATGGCAGGAGACTCCACTTGCGGGGTTTGCTGTTCTGGGATCTAACGGTGAAGCCGTGTTTCTTAAGGAAGAGGAGAAAATTGAGACCTGGAAGACATCCGGGGCAGCGATCAAAAAGGATCGTCTTTTTGTTGCAGGGACCGGCTGCGAATCCAGCATGGAAACCATGGAACTTACAGAAAAGGCTGCCGGTTTGGGAGCGAACGCGGCTATGGTGGTCACGCCGCACTATTACAAATCACGGATGGACCATCGTGCCTTAGTGACGCATTATACGATGGTCGCTGATCGTTCACCTATCCCGATTATTCTTTATAATGTCCCTGTTTTTACTGGAATCGACCTGAGCGCAGAAACCATCATTGAGCTTGCCCAGCATCCCAATATTATAGGTGTTAAGGAAAGTTCCGGGAACCTTACGAAGATCGGACAATTGGTTCAAAGTGCAGGGGATTCATTTCAAGTATTGGCCGGATCCGGGAGTTTTTTGCTCCCTGCCTTATCTGTAGGTGCGGTTGGAGGTGTTATGGCCCTGGCCTGTGTGGCCCCGCACCATTTGTCAGAGCTTACCCAGAGTTTTGACCGGGGAGACCTGAAGAAGGCGCGGGAAATCCAACTTGGGCTTATCGCGACCAATGCTGCCGTGACTACCAAATTTGGAATTCCGGGACTTAAGGCCGCCATGGATCTTATAGGCATGTACGGTGGTCCGGTTCGGCCGCCCCTGATTCCCCTTGAGCAAAAAGAGAAGGATGAGCTTGAAAGTATTTTAAGAGCAGCAGGTATCTTGTCTTAAGGGGGATTGTTCTGAGGCTAAGCTCACGTCTCACATTTTTACAGACGAGAATCAGTCAAAACCTTAGCCCTTACGCCTTTAAGCATCGGCTCTATTCGTCAAGTAAACTCCGGAGATGACAAATATTGTTCCAACCAATAAAGATAGAGTAATCGATTCTCCGAGCATGAAAAAGGCAAGCAGAACAGCACTTATTGGAACGAAATTGAGAAACTGACTCGCTTTCATTGGGCCAATGATTTTTATGCCTTGATAGTACCACACGAATCCCAGCACGGTTCCAAAAAACCCCAGGTAAAAGATTCCGAACCAGTCTGCTGTCGAGTAATGAACCAAATCCCGCATCATCCCCTCAAAATAGGCTGGAACAAATAATGCGACAGCACCGACGGCAGAAGAATAAGATACGGATACAATAGGAGACAGCTCCGTCATGATTGCCTTGCCTATGAGGGTGTAAGCTACCCAGGTTAGCACACAGCAAAAGATATATAATTCGCCCCATCCCACGTTTCCATTCAACAATTCAATGGGATTTCCCCTTGAGATCACAATGATTGCCCCAATGACCGAAATGATAATTCCAGTGACCTTGATGGGGTTCAACTTTTCTTTAAAGAAATAGGAAGCAAAAAGCGTAATAAAGATGGGGTTATTCGCAATAATGAGTGATGCTCGACCTGCCTCGATAATTTTGAGGCCCTTGAAGAACAACACATTATAGGCAAACACGCCTGTCATACCAAGAAGGATAACAGGAATGATTTGTGCTCTTTTGAGGGCAGGGAGTTTCCTATCGACCCGCCAGGTAATGAATAGAAGAAAAACAGAAGCAATGGCAAATCTTAAAAAGGAAGCTGCAAAAGGCCCGACATCCTTTGCCACGACCCTTCCAGCGATAAAGGTGCCTCCCCAGAAAACTGCTGTTAGAAACAGTTTAATGTAAACAAACAGTAAGGGGCCCTTATGCAATGTCAACCCGATCAACCAGGCCAAGGGCGGATGTGAGAACTGGTTCCTTAAATCTTGCCTCAAGGGCAGACTGGAGCATCTCAGGATTGATTACTTTGTTTAATTTGGCCAGGACAGATAAGGATGCAAGGGCCCGGTCATGGGTTTTAATCCCCTGTTTTTTAAAATCAATTAGATGTACTTTAGCATTGCCGGGCGGCACTTCAACCCCTTTGGCCAGAATGATTAACGCATCCTTATCAAGATGTTCAAAGAGATTCGCTCGACGGTCCACTCCTTCCTGGCCTATTGCCACGATAGCGGCAGGCCTGTCTATACCATTAAACCCTATATCTTCCGGAGATAGGATCAACTCGCTTATGGAAGGGCCCCTGAGTACGGTAATGTTATACTCATTTTTCTGCGTGACATTTAGCCCGGCAGTAAGTCCGGCAAAACACAATATATCGCCGGCCGTTATAATCCTCTGACCGGCATCACCAAGTATAATTACCTCCTGTCTGCCTGATTCAGGGGGATCGAATTTTTTCTCAATTTTGGCAGGTGGTGGAGTGGGCTTTTGGCTTTCAGACACTTCTCTGTAATACCTGCCATATTCATCTCGATCGTTATTCTCCACAATGCCTTCTCTGGGGGGCAACTTGGCAAGGGTTTCGTCAATGACTTGTGGTGTAAGCTTATTCCTTTTTGAATACCGACCTGTACATACACCCCATATATCCAACACGGAAAATCCTTCATGGCGAATTGCTCGTTCTATCTCCTCTTCCAGGTCTTTTCTGTAGGCTGAACAACGCGTAACGTAAGTTGCTCCTGCCGAGCAGGCCACCTCGCACACATCCAAGGGCCTCTCAATACGGTTAAGAAAACCGGATCCCACCTGTGCGTCAGGAGGGGTGGTCGCAGAAAACTGGCCACCGGTCATGCCAAAGTTGAAGTTATTCAAGACCAGTAATGTCAGATCAAGGTTGCGGCGGCATGCACTGAGGATGTGTGCTCCACCTATACCCATACCACCATCTCCCATGGTAACCACGACGTTAAGTTCAGGACGGGCAAGCTTGAGTCCTGTTGCATATGTCAGGGCACGACCGTGAAGACCATGCATGGCATGAGTATTAAAGAACGTGTCAAAGAGGCCGGAACACCCGATATCACTCACCATCGCTATTTGGTTACCGTTAAGGCCCATGTTCTGGAAGGATTTGTCAAGGATGCGGGCAATTCGTTCGTGGGAGCAACCAGGACAAAAGACCAGGGGCCTGCTTTTATTCAATAAATTAGACATTGGCAATAGCCTCCTTGATCTGGTGTGGGGTTATCAGTTTTCCATTCATTTGGCCAAAGAAGTGGATTTTTTTATCAGGCAAAATACGTTGTATCTCTCTTACATACTGGCCAAGGTTCATCTCTACCACAACGACATGTTTGAAGCTTTTTGCCTTCTTCTTGATTAAATCCTCGGGTACAGGCCAGATGGTTTTAAGGACAAGGAGAGAGACAGGTTTTCCTTCGCCTTTTTGATCCATGAAAGCCTCTTTTGCCGCACGAGCGGTAACCCCATAGGTGATAACGAGTGTATCGGCATCATCCTCCATATACGCTTCACAAAAAGAGAAGCTGTCAACGGCTGAAACAATCTTTTTTCTCAGTCTCTCCTGGTTCTTGCCGATCTGGTCAAAATCGGTTGTGATGTAGCCATCAGGGCCATGGGTAGAGGAGGTCTGGCGAACAAGAACTTCATCTCCTATGGGCAGAAAGCAAGGCGCCATACGGTCTGAACCAATCTCAAAAGGCAAAAATGGTTTTCCAGGGGGAGGGGCTGCACGCTCTTTCAGTTCCGGCCTTGGAATGGCATCCATATCAATGCTTTCCTTGGTCATTGCAATTTCCTTGTTTGATGCAATAAACACAGGACATCTGAATTCCTCAGCGAGGTTAAAGGCATGCATTGTCAGAGAAAAGCAGTCATTAATATCGACCGGTGCAAGCACAATTACCGGCAAACCACCACTGCTCCCCCAGCGCATAAACTGTATATCCCCATCTGCACCACGGGTGGCAGAACCGGTGGAAGGACCCAGCCTTTGTACAACTACAATAACAATTGGAATTTCACTTCCAATCGCAAAGGAAATATGCTCGCTATACAGGCTAAGGCCAGGCCCTGATGTTGCTGTCATGACCTTAAGCCCGGCCATGGATGCCCCTAAGCATGAACCAATAGAGGCAATTTCATCCTCACCCTGAATGCATATGCCTCCCATAGGGGGCAAAAGTTTGAGCATTGTATTAAAGATTGTGGTTGCCGGAGTAATCGGGTATCCGGCATAAAAGCGGCACCCGGCATTTACTGCACCCCAGGCAATCGCTTCGTTACCTTCCATTAGAGATAATGGCATTTCAAGACCTCCACCTATTCAGTATTTTGTAAGCGTTCACAGGTTCTACAGAGTTCCCCGTTCGGGGTTGTTTAGCCCCACCGCACTGCAAGCGGCATCTTCGAGTGGTGGGGTCGCATTTTTCATATTGCCTGACATAGTTAGTGACCCTATGAGCGGCAGCAGTTACACGCAATGTGCCGCCCCTCAATATCCCAAAACCGTGCAGTTTTCATCAGTTAACCTTGAACCCCTGGCCCAGACCTGGCTTTCCTCTCCCGTTGCGTAGAAACTCCTGGAGTAGAATTCAGTGCAATCGTTTCAAGAATGCATATCAAGTCGCGCAAGGGCAGGCGTGAACCATGGAACTTTGAACCTGAGTAGTTACCAGTATTTTTTTAACCGATAGTTTCTTCTAAGGCACTCCCCAGATTATCAACTAAGAAGTCTATCTCATCCTTTTTAATAATAAAGGGCGGGGCAATAATAAGTGCATCACCGTCTGTTCCGGCAAGTCCGGTCGATTTGTAAGTTATGATACCTTTCTCAAATAGGGTGTCCCAGACACATTCTACCACCTTTTCATGTCGTGGAAAAGGGGTGTTTGTATCCTTATCCTTCACAAGTTCTACGCCCCACATTAAACCAATTCCCCGGATGTCTGAAACGCAAGAAAGGCCTCCTAAACGTTCCTTTAGTTTGTTTCCTAACAATTCCCCGTATTGGGATGCACGCTCAACCAAACCCTCTTGCTCCAGGATCTTTATTACGGCCAAACCAGCGGCTGCAGCAACCGGGTGATGGGAAAATGTTCCTCCATGGACAAAGATGCCGCTTCCATCGCAGATGGTCTCAAAATGTATTGATCTGACCCCTACCGCAGAAAGGGCTAATGTTCCACCTGAAAGGCCCTTGCCAAGGGTAATTATATCTGGAATAACATCATAGTGTTGGCAGGCAAACCAACGGCCTGTTCTGCCCATGCCGCACATGACCTCGTCCAGGATAAGCAAGACGTTGTATTGATCACAAATCTTTCTTATGATTGAAAAATATTCATCAGGAGGTGGATATGCCGCAAGAGTGCCCCCACTGATAGTCTCTGCCAGGAAAGCAGAAACTGTTTCTGCCCCGACATTTTGAATCGTCTCATCCAGCGCTGTTGCACATCGGATCCCACATTCCGGATACGTCAAACCATATGAACAGCGCAGACAATATGGTGGAGGGATATGAACCACTTCGCTTAAAAGGGGAGCATAAGGCGTTCTGAAGGATGTTCGGCCCATTGCAGATAATGCCCCGAGTGTCAGCCCGTGGTAGGATTTCCATCTGGAAATAAGTCGAATGCGCTCCGGGCGTTTAGACGCTAAGTGGATCTGTCGGGCCATCTTGATAGCGGTCTCTACTGCCTCAGAACCCCCGGAAAGAAAGTAAAAACGATCAAGACCAGTTGGTGTGTGTCTTGCCAGGGCTGAAGACAGATCTTCGACCACAGATGTTGTAAACATGGTTGGATGAGCATAATGGCACCTCAGTATTTGATCATAAACTGCCCTTGCAATCTCGTCCCTGCCATGCCCCACGTTAACAACTACAGCACCGCCACTTGCATCAAGGTAACGGCGCCCGTTTGTATCTTCAATCCATACCCCTTTGGCCTTTTCTGCAACAGGCAAGGGGCTATCCAATTTTCGTGCGAAAAGATTACCAGGAATACTCATCTTTATTATCCTTCCAAAAGAATAACTTAAAAATGGCAAGAGGTTAGATTAGGGTACTCTGCAACGTTTTAATCCCGGTCTATTTCAGCAGGCCAGGATGTTGCTGCAATTCGCCACAAAAGCCATCTCATAAGACTGATTTTTTCAACATCAACAAGTAGTATACTGCCGGCTTTTATCTTATCCAGGTTGATGTGTTGTCCGGCAACAATCAACCGGGTCCGGTTCACAGGTGATAGATAAAACCTCAAACCGTCTTCCAGTTTTTTCAAGCCTTCATCTACTACGATCCATTCGCCGTCACGGCGGGTTCTCTCAGGAGATGAATTCGGAAGACCGGTGCCCACGGATGTCATACGGGTTTCATGGGCGTAAAGTGCAGGTCCCGGGCCAATCGTGAAACTACCTTTAACACGAGTTCGTTCCACAGAATGACGATATGCGATTATAACTTCCTGTCCCTGGCTTATCCTGATTGCCGCGATTTGCTTATATTCTTGTTTAGGAAGTCTTAGTGTAACCGCATCAATGGGATAGATCGTAAGGATTAGCAGGATAAACCCTGCTATCAATGCCCACCACCAGATACTTTTAAATATAGATCTCAAGATAGTGTTTTTCTAAAATCACCCTTGGTCCCTTGCGAGACCTCTGCCAAAAGTAAATAAGAATCATTGCACCAACAGCTATCAAATTGACTACATGCTGATTGACAAGGAAACTGCCTATGCTTATATGACTGGGGTTTACCAGGAGGAAGGCCAGTCCCAGAAATATAAATCGTTCCCATATATAGGTCTTGACTATCCAGTGCCCCTGGATAAAGACAGACCAGCAAAACATCCCGAGAATGCAGATTGGGAGGATATAGCAGAGTTCTATCCAATTGGTGCCTATCATCAACAACTTGGTATTGTAAATGAACATGAATGGGAGGGTAAATGCTGCAAGGTCTAGCCTGAAGCTTTTCCATCCGGTCTTGACTGGATCTGATTTGGCTATACCTGCTGCTGCATAGGCACAAAGACCTACCGGGGGGGTATCGTCAGCCACTATACCATAGTAAAAAACAAATAGGTGAACGGCCACAATGGGCAGACCCAGATTTAAGTCGGCGCTGATGGTAAGTATGGCGGGTGCGGTCATGGCCGCCATGATGATATAGGTAGCGGTCGTTGGGAGCCCCATGCCAAGGATGATGGAAGCAAACACTGAGAAGATTAACGTCAGGAGCAGATTGCCACCTGCCGCCTCAGTAATAAGGGTTGCCATCTTGAGTCCCAGTCCTGTCAGGGTAACTACACCAATGATGATGCCGCAACAGGCACAGGCAGCAGCAATGCCTGCCATGTTCCTTGCCCCCATTTCCAATGAGCGCATAATCTCATTTAGGCTTCGTCGCACAAAGTAACCGCGAGAATTTTGTAGATAATCAAGATATGCGGGGTCATCTTTGTCAACACCCTTATCCTTCAGTCGAGGGAAGCCAATATGGGCGCGGTAATAATTGTTGGCAACTGCCACGAGAGCGGCAGCTAAGATTGACCAGGCAGCCGCTGTAGTAGGTGTCCACATGACCACAAGAAGAAGCCATATCAAGAGGAACAAAGGAATGATGTAGTGGAGCCCTGAAATAAGCGTCTTTAATATTGGTGGGGTTTCTTCTTTTGTAAGGCCACGAATATTTTCCTTGACTGCCTCTAAGTGGACAATGGAGAAGATAGCCGTATAAGATAAAACTGCAGGTATAAAGGCAGCCTTAACGATTTCAACATAGGGCACACCTATTATTTCTGCCATGATAAAGGCGGCGGCCCCCATGATCGGAGGCATCAATTGCCCGTTAGTGGACGCGGCAACCTCCACTGCCCCTGCAACATGGGGTTGGAATCCAACCTTTTTCATTAAAGGTATTGTCATGGCTCCAGTTGTAACGGTGTTGGCTATGGATGATCCTGAAATTGAACCCATTGCGCATGAAGCGACAACAGCAGCCTTGGCCGGGCCTCCTCTGAATCTGCCCATGAGGGCGAAGGAAAGATTAATAAGGTACTCACCAGCCCCTGTCCTTTCAAGAAATGCTCCGAATAGGACAAATAGAAAGACAAAGGTTGCTGAAACCCTGAGGGGCACCCCCCAAAGACCCTCTCCGGACATAAATATATGATCTATGATGCGTTTAACCCTGAAACCCCTGTGCGCCAGGATTTCAGGGCAATAAGGGCCCAGGTAGGCATAAAGTAAAAAAATAATGGTTATTATGGGGAGTATAGGAGAAATGCTACGGCGGGTAGCCTCCAGGACCAATATTAATAAAACGGCACCGATTACAAGATCGTATGACGCGGCGTCACCCACCGAGGTGACCACGTGATCATAGTTGACAAAGAGATACAGGGCAGATGCGCCTGCGAGAATGGCTAAAATTATATCAGGTATGGCAATTCTATGCCGGGGCGATTTTTTTGAGCCAGGGAAGCACAAAAAGCAAAGGACCAGTGCAAATGCGAGGTGTATTGTGTAAAGCTGGAATAATGACATGGCTATGGCAATGCCGGCGACTAATCCTCCAACCCTGCCAGACAGTGACCGGGACCCTGTTTCGGACTCTTTTGCCATCCTCTTGCTGGCATCTACGCCCTGGATCTCTTTTGCAGGCACAACAACACCTCCACCCTAATGAATAGTTAACCCTAACGTTGCATAAATATTTGGTCCAAAAGCGCTTCGCTCACTCTATATCAGGCCATCAAGAAACGGTTGCCCATTTTCAAGACCCCACCGTATGTTCAATACGCTTTCGTCCTTGAAAATGGGCAATCCCGCCTTTGATAATGTCATATGACACTAAAATAAATGCCATATGCCACAATCAGTATTTGCGCCAAATGTCATGAGACACAATAT
>MVDB01000103.1 GCA_002050025.1 Desulfobacteraceae bacterium 4484_190.2 | reverse complement strand
CCCCCCCCAATGAAATCCTCGGTCATTCTATACGCCTCTGCATCTGTAAACTGCTGGGAGGATGTTTCATGAAGTAAGCCGAGGAAAATACTACGAAAAAAAGTGTCAGATCTTGACTTTAGACATAAGCCCATTAACAAAGGAAAGGGCGAAAATCCTATGTTGCGTAAAAAACCTTAATTCTATAATCCACCCTAATACCACATATGTCATGGGGCATTTTCCTTTGACTTACAAGAGTCATTTCTCTATACTTCCTCACACAAAGAATAGATTCTTATCAACATAAATAGAGGTGTAAAAATGGAGACTTATATTATTCACAGTGAAATGACAGAAAAAGGTTTGTCGGAAATAGCTAATATACCATTGGTTGCGGAAGAGATTGGGCAAAAGCTTAAAGAACAAGGTGGAGAGCTTAAAGGCTTTTATAAAACTATGGGAGTGATAGACTATGTTGCAATAATTGAAGCGCCAAATGATAAAATAGCGTTAGCTGCGGTTATGGCGTTTGCGTTAACAGGATACTTTAACGGAACAACATTAAAAGCATTTACTATGAAACAGATGAAGGATAGTTTGGAAATAACTAAAAAGTTCAAATAGTTTTATTGTAAGCTCTCAAAAAGTTTGGGCATATCAGAAAAATCCCCCTCAATCCCCCTTTGCAAAAGGGGGAAGCAGTCGGAATGCCTGAACTTATTGCAAAGTTACGTTTTATTCTGTTCGAAACCCCGGAAGAGATTAATCAGATTTTTAGGGCTTACGCAAAAATAAGTTCACATTTTCGCATACCATCCTCAGACTACCTTTGCCTGCGCCCCAATCTTAAAGTCCTCGAAACCCCATCTTGGCGGGACTACCCCTGTGGATTTGCCCAATCGGAGCAGCTAAATATGGGCGTCAATTCTGCATTTTTTTTTGCGCAAGCCCTGACTCGGATAAACCGGAAAAGTTAAAAGTGGGCTAAAGTTAATGAATCGCTTCTCTCCATAGATTTTACAAAATATCTAAACCCTTTACTTCCCCGCTGCAAGCGGGATAAATAGGCACTTTAGTTCACTTTAGGTACTTCACACTTTTTTGAGTTTTAATTTTGATTTTTTTGCACATTTTGCGCAGAGATTTATTACTAGAGGACTAAGGGGTTCTAACCTGAAGGAGATAACCCATGGATAAATTTGTACATTCCAATACAGAAAGGGAAATGGAAGTGTACGGCTATGACTCGGTTGTGAAAAGCCATTGCCGTATGTGTCACGGCGGCTGCGGAGTCCTGGTTTACGTCAAAGACGGTAAGATCGCAAAGATCGCTGGCGATCCGGACTGTCCGATAAATCATGGAACTCTGTGCTCAAAGGGCATTGGGGCCAGTCAACTGGTCTATCACCCCGATCGTTTGACCTATCCCGTGAGAAGGGTCGGATCGAAGGGGAGCGGAAAATGGGAACGTATATCCTGGGATGAGGCACTGGACACCATTGCCGAGAAGATCCTGAACTATAAAGAGTCATTCGGTGCCGAATCCATTGTGATGGGTTACGGTACGGGAAGAGAAAATGAGGCGGTCATCTACCGGTTCGCCAACCTTCTCGGATCGCCGAATACGCTTACTGCCGGCCATTTTTGTTACGGGCCCAGGATCGCCACGACCATCATCACCTGTGGTACAAACCCTATCGTAGATTATGAAAACAATCCCAGGTGCATCATGGTCTGGGGCAACAACCTGGTGATCAGCAATCCGGACTGCTACAAGGGGGAACCTTTTTCCACGGCCTTAGATGCCGGGGCAAAGTTGATTGCCGTGGATCCCAGACTTACCCGCATTGCGGCACGTGCCGATATCTGGCTTCCCCTGAGACCGGGGACCGACACGGCCCTGGCGCTCGGCATGTGTAACGTGATTGTCCAGGAAGGGCTCTATGATAAGGAATTCGTGGAAAACTACGTTCACGGGTGGGATGCCTTTGTCCGGCGAGTGAATGAATATCCCCTTAAAAAAGTGGAGGAAATCACCTGGGTGCCCAAGGAGAAAATCCAGGAAGCGGCAAGACTTTTTGCCACCACAAAGCCTGCGGCCATTCAATGGGGAGTAGCGATCGAGCAGCAGGTAAACTGCGCAGATAACAACCGTGCCTTGCTTGCCCTTATGGGCATCACGGGAAACATTGACGTTCAGGGCGGACAGATGCTTTTCAGCTCCCCGAAAATCAGGAACGTGGGCCAGTTTGGAGCGCACAAGATGCTCTCCAAGGAACAGGCTGAAAAACGGCTGGGAGGAGATCGTTTCCGATTGGCGGGAAATTTTGCCATCATCAATCCCAAATGCGTCTGGGACGCCATTTTGGAAGAAGAGCCCTACCCTGTTAAAATGCTCTTTTTTATCAGCTCCAACCCGGTCTTGACCCGGGGCAACGCAAGGGAAGTGCACCGGGCCCTGGAGGCCGTGGAATTCATGGCAGTCGCCGATTTTTTTATGACTCCCACAGCGGAGCTGGCGGATATTGTGCTGCCGGCGGCCACATGGCTCGAAATGGATTATATCGGTGATTTTTGGAAGCGTCATGGGTATATCCTGCCCCGGCGGAAGGTGGTACAGATCGGTGAATGCCGGTCGGACCATGAGATGCTAAACGACCTGGCCCATAGGGTCGGCCAGGGCGAACACTGGTGGGACACATTCGAAGGCGGCCTTGATCATATCCTTGAACCCATGGGGATCACCTGGAAGGACTTCGAGAAGATGGACTATATCAGGGGGGATGTGAACTACCGGAAGTACAAGGAAAAAGGTTTTTCCACCCCTACCGGGAAATTTGAACTCTATTCCACCCTGCTCGAAAAATGGGGATATGATCCCCTGCCCCAATTCAGGGAACCTCCGGAAGGCCCCAACAGCAGCCCGGAAATTTATAAAGAATATCCATATATCCTTATTACCGGCAGGAGACAGCCCGGATTTTTCCACACGGAGAACCGTCAGGTCCCCTGGCTCAGAGAACTTCACAAGGATCCGGTAGTGGAGATCCATCCGGAGGCCGCGGAAAAGGAAGGAATCGGGGAAGGAGACTGGGTCATCATCGAGTCCCCGAGAGGCAAGGTTCGCCAGCGGGCCAGACTTTTTGCAGGGATGGATCCGAGAATCGTTTCCGCGGAACATGCCTGGTGGTTTCCGGAAAACAAGGACCCCGGGCACGGATGGGATGAATCAAACATCAATATCCTGACAAGCAATGCCTATGAGGATTGTGATCCGGCCATGGGGGCGACCCATGTAAGAACGCTTCTTTGCAAGATAAGACCGGAAGAAAGCAAAGGGAGGGGAAACTTATGAAGGCATACGCGTTGATTATTGATCACGAATCCTGCTGGGGGTGCAAGACCTGCGAGGTAGCGTGCAAACAGGAAAACCTGGCCCCCATAGGGATTAAGCTGATATCCGTTTATGAAGAAGGCCCCAAAATCGTCGAAGGGAAACCGGAATTTGTTTTTCGGGTGAATGTGTGCAGACACTGCGATGAGCCCGAATGTGTCGAGGCCTGCCCGGAGGAAGCGATTTTCAAGAGAGACGACGGTATTGTTGTTCTAGACCAAAAGAAGTGCGTCGGATGCGAACTCTGTTTAGACGCATGTCCATATCATGCCATAGCCTTTGATGCGGAGGAAGGCATCGCCCAAAAG
This sequence comes from Desulfobacteraceae bacterium 4484_190.2, assembly GCA_002050025.1. GTDB lineage: Bacteria > Desulfobacterota > DSM-4660 > Desulfatiglandales > Desulfatiglandaceae > 4484-190-2. The sequence continues at coordinate 3,100 of MVDB01000103.1, read as the reverse complement.
TGTAACCTCTGTTATCACCGGGTGGATCAGGGGCTCATACCCGCCTGCGCCGACAACGTGTGCCTGGCCCATTGCATCTATTTTGGGGACCCGAAGGAGATACAAGAACAGATATCAGAGAGGCACAGGGCATGGTCGAATGGGGCGATGGATCTCAATGAGCTATAGGCGTCAACTACCACCCCTAAAAGGGGACAAATACGTAAATAAAATGAATTCGAATGACAAAGGTCAAGGCCCCCAGTTAAATACGTTTCACTGTCACTGTCGTGAATTTCACGGGGTCCCGATACCGGGATCTTCGTTTCACTACGACAGGCAACTTGAAAAAAAGCTTTCAAAAGATATATTTGATAGAGGATGCTTATTGTGCAGTGAGGATAAGCCCGATCACTGCTATCGCCGATTAGTGGCAGAATACCTCAATGATTAATTGGGGGGTATTGAAATAACGCATGTTATATGACACCTTTTCCCTTGACACAAAAGCCAAAACTTTCTATGCTCCTTCTCGAAAAAGGAGGTTTTTATCAATAACTTATAACAATTTGTTCTGTATTTCGCGTCCTGGATTTACTGTTTTTCCGGGTTAAGGACTAACAAGAGGCATAAATCAAAAAAGGAGGCTATCATGAAAAAATTATTCGTACTTTGTTTAACTGTCTTGTTTTTATTTTCTCTCGGGGCAGTAGCAGGAGCCAAAACACTGAAAGTGGGCTTGGATGCGGGTCCCGTATCGCAGGACCCCCAGGTACAGTTGTCCGGCGGAATGCTCCAGTACGCACACTGGGTTTTTGATCCCCTCGTGCGCTATGCCCAGGATATGCATTTTGAAGCACGCCTGGCCGAAAAGTGGGAACGCATAGATGCCCTAACCATGCGCTTTCACTTACGAAAGGGAGTCAAATTCCACAGTGGCAACCCATTTACCGCGAAAGACGTACAATTTACCTTTAATCGCTTTTATAATAGCCCGGATTTTAAAGGACTTTTCGAACCTTTTGAAGGTTGCTATGTCGTTGATGATTACACAGTTGATATCAAGACAAAGAAACCTTACGCACTCCTTATAAATATGGCCACCTATATCTTTCCCTTAGACAGCAAATTTTACACTGGCAAGGATGAAACCGGGCAGCCCAAAGACGCGGTCGTAAAGATCGGCCCTTCCTTTGCGCTTAAAAATGAGTCCGGTACAGGTCCCTATAAAGTCACCGAATGGGAACAAGGTGCAAAGTATGTTTTTGAAAGATTTCCGGATTACTGGGATAAGAATTCCCCCGGCAATGTGGACAAGATTATCCTGACCCCGATCAAGGAAGACGCCACACGGGTGGCAGCACTGCTTTCCGGGGATGTGGATTTTATCTCACCGGTACCGCCCCAGGATTTTAAGAGAATCCGCAGTGATAAAAAAGTCAAAATGGTAACCTATTCCGGTGGCAGGATTATTACAATCCAGCTAAACCAGAAGCGCAAGGCCGAATTCAAAGATAAACGGGTCCGCCAGGCCATTGTCTATGCCATCAATAATAAAGGCATTGTCAAAAAGATCATGAAAGGTACTGCCACCACGGCCGGTCAACAAGGTCCCAAAGGTTATATGGGGTACAATCCGGCACTGGTTCCCCGCTATGATTTGAAAAAGGCAAAGGCCCTGATGAAAGAAGCAGGGCTGGAAAACGGGTTCGAGTGTACCATGATCGGCCCGAACAACCGCTATGTAAACGACGAAAAGATTGCCGAGGCCGTGGTCTCCATGTTGTCAAAAATTAAAATCAAGGTAAATCTTAAGACAATGCCCAAGGCCCAGTACTGGGATGAGTTTGATGCCCAGGTGGCCGATATACAATTGATCGGCTGGCACTCGGATACGGAAGATTCCGGTAATTTCAGTGAATTTTTAACGATGTGCCCGAACAAGGAAACCGGCTACGGGCAGTATAACAGCGGAAATTATTGCAATCCCAAGATCGATGAATTGACCATGGCGGCCCAGTCCGAAACCGACCTGAAAAAGCGGAAAGCGATTCTGCAGGAAATTGAAAAAATCCTGTATGATGACGCGGCATTTGTGCCGTTTCACTGGCAGAACCATTCCTATGCCGGAAAGAATAAGGTGGGCATCAAATCTATCGTGAACACCATGAACTTTCCGTATTTTGGTGATCTGGTATACAAGTAGCAAAAATGCCAGTTGTCAGTGGTCCTTTGGCCGTTGGAAAGAAGCAATCTTTGGAAATGCCTCTTAGGGTTTTTGGGTGCGAAGGGCCACGAACCACGAACGGCGAATGAAACAAAAGGGGCAGGCGGTCGTTACCGAAGATAACACGCCTGCCCCAAAATTTTTCAACTTGGTTGTTTAAATAAAAAGGCCTGTCATGTTCGCGTTTATCGTAAGACGTATCATTCAAGCCATATTTGTAATGCTGGTGATCAGCCTCGTGGGGTTCGTTATCCAGCACCAGATTGGCGATCCGATCAGGGACTTGGTTGGAGAGCGGGTCACGCCGGCCGAACGTGAGGTTATACGGGATCAACTGGGCCTAAATGATCCCTTCTATACCCAGTATTTCCGCTTTGTGAAAAATGCATGTAAAGGTGATCTGGGGCTGTCATTTTTCTACAAGAAACCGGCCCTGGAAGTCATTGTATCCAAGGCCCCCGCAACCATTGAACTGGTCATTATCACCGCCCTTATCCTCATCGTTGTCTCTATTCCAGCAGGAATCTATGCCGCCATTTATCCCAAAAACTGGTTTTCCCGCATTGTAATGGCTGCCAGCACCGTTGGTGTAGCCATCCCGGTATTTCTTACGGCCATTGCCTTGATCTATCTTTTTGCGGTGGAATTGAACTGGCTCCCATCTTATGGGCGCGGAGAAACAGTTAACCTCTGGGGATGGGAAAGCGGATTTTTCACCTTGGACGGATTAAAACATCTGATTTTACCCAGCGCATCCCTCTCATCTATCATGCTGCCGCTTTTTATCCGCCTGGTTCGTGCTGAAATGATGGAAGTCCTGGAAACCGAGTATATCAAATTTGCCTGGGCCAAAGGGCTCCACCGCAAACGGGTCTGGTTTGTGCATGCCTTTAA